>JANNSR010000174.1:0-1738 GCA_031402935.1 Hyphomicrobium sp.
CAGGCGCGTCAGGTGATGGCGAGAACCTAATTGCCCGGATTGAACAGCTCAACCAGAAGAAAGAAGCTGCGGTCGAGTCACACGACTTTGAAGAGGCGGCTCGACTTCGCGATTTGATCGAGAAACTCAACCAGAAGTCGACCGGCGAATCAACTGAACCGGAGGCAGACACCGAAAGTGAACCGGCACTGGTATTGGATCAAGAGGAACGAAGGGATTTCGCGATTGCGATCGGTGTCGGGATTGGGGTTTTGATACTGCTAGCGGGGGTGATTGCATCAGCCTTTCTATTCGAGATTGTTGCGAAGATTATCATCTGCATCCTGATGGTTCTCTTCGTGGGCAGCGTATCAGGGCCAACGCGCATAAATAGCGAACCTAGGCAATCTTGCGCTTGTCCGTTCGGCTTGGTATCTTTGTGGGTTTCGCCGCAAGGATTGCTCCGATGGCCAAACTCGTCGATGTCGGCTCGATTGCCACGTACTTCGAAACGCTCGCCGACCCGCGGCACACCCGCAACCGCAAGCACCGCCTCGTCGACATTGCGGTCATCTGCGTCGCCGCCATCGTCTGCGGGTGCGACGGGCCCACGGCCATCCACCGCTGGGCCACCCACCAGAAGGCGTGGCTCGCCGAACACCTGGCGTTGCCCAACGGCATTCCGTCCCGCGATTGCATACGTCGCCTGCTCATCGCCCTCAAGCCCGACGCCTTTCAACAGTGCTTTCAAAACTGGGTCGCCCAGGCCCTGCCGTCGGACCCCGCGACCGGCCGACGCCTCATCGCCATCGATGGCAAGACCTGCCGCGGTTCGCACAACGACGCGCACAATCTCGGACCGCTGCATATCGTCAGCGCCTGGGCCAGTGAGGAAGGCATCGCCCTGGGCCAGGTCGCCACCGATCAGAAATCCAACGAAATCACCGCAATTCCCGAGCTTTTGGACCGCATCGCCCTGACGAACACCATCGTCACCATCGACGCGATGGGCTGCCAACAGGTGATCGTCGATCAAATCGTCGACGGCGGCGGCGACTGCGTGATCGCCGTGAAAGACAACCAACCCAAGCTCAAAGCGGCCATCGAAGCGTTCTTCGACACCCTGATCGAACGCGACTTCGAGGACCTCAAATACCGTTCGTGCGAGACCCTGGACGAAGGCCACGGCCGCACCGACGAACGCGCCTACTACCTCGCCAAGATCCCTCTGGATTTTGCCCCCGCCAAGGACTGGCCCCACATCAAGGCGATCGGCTACGCTCTGCGTCTCACGACCCACGACGACGGCCGCCAAACCAGCGACATCCGCTATTACATTCTGACCCGCTACCTGAGTGGCAAACGCTTCGCCGAGGCGGTCCGCGGCCACTGGGGCATCGAGTCGATGCACTGGGTGTTAGACGTGACCTTTCGCGAGGATGACAGCCGCACTCGCGAACGCACTCTCGGCAACAATTTGAGTTGGCTCCGCCGCTTCGCCGTGACGTTGCTAAAGCGGCATCCGGTTAAAGATAGTATCCGGGGAAAGATGCTCCGCTGCAGCTACAGCACAGACTTCCTCACCGAAGTCCTCGTAATTCAAGGTGATTGATACGCGCTGGCCCTGCCAAGTCGAACCCTCGGACCCAGTCCTGCTCGGTTGAAACCCTCCGGGCGTCTTCGGTTTCCGGGCACCGATCGGGTTTTCAGCCGGAAGGGCTGGGAGACTGTCGCCCAGGGCCAGGAGGCTTTGCGACGC
>JANNSR010000175.1:0-35840 GCA_031402935.1 Hyphomicrobium sp.
TGGGCATCAAGGGCCCTTGGCTCTTTGCCGTCGGCATGACGTCGCTCCTCGCCTGCACCTGGCTGTGGTGGCGCGATGTCATCCGCGAAGCCCACAAGGGCGATCACACGCCGGTCGTGCAGATGCATCTGCGCTACGGCATGATCCTGTTCATCGCATCTGAAGTGATGTTCTTCGTCGCCTGGTTCTGGGCTTACTTCGACGCAGCGCTGTTTCCGGCCGGTGTTCAAGATCTGATCAACAACGCTGGCCGCCTTGTCGGTTTGACGACGCGTAACGAAGTCTTCGGCGGCGTCTGGCCGCCGGTACCGGTCGGCGAGGCCGGGGCACCTGGTTACTTCGCGCACACGTTCGATCCGTGGGGCCTGCCGCTCGTCAACACTCTGATCCTGCTGACGTCGGGCTGCACCGTCACGTGGGCTCATCACGCGCTGCTCAAGAACGACCGGCGCGGGCTCATCATCGGCCTCATCCTGACCGTGCTCCTTGGCGCGCTGTTCACGGTATGCCAGGCGATCGAATATGGCCATGCAGGCTTCAGCTACGCCGGCCACAGCTACGGCTCGACGTTCTTCATGGCGACGGGGTTCCACGGTGCGCACGTCATTATCGGCACGATCTTCCTGGCCGTTTGTCTGGTGCGCGCCATGAAGGGCCACTTCACACCGAAGCAGCACTTCGGCTTCGAAGCCGCCGCCTGGTACTGGCACTTCGTCGACGTCGTCTGGCTGTTCCTGTTCGCCTGCATCTACGTTTGGGGCGCGGGTCCCATGGGCGATCCCGCAGCGGCCGCGGCCGGCCACTAACGGCCCATATGTTTTGATGAGGCGGTCCTTCGGGCCGCCTCATTTGTTTCTTGATCCATTGGGCTCGGCGTGACGAAGTACCGGGTTGCTTCGCGAGATGCGATGCTGCAACGCTTCGGCGGCGTTATGGAGCCCATGGACGTGACCACATCCCCGCTCGCCGCCGGATTGAAATGCCGCTGCCCGCGCTGCGGCAAGGGTAAGCTGTTCGTTTACGCCCTCAACATGCGCGAGACCTGCAATAACTGCGGGCTCGACTATAAATTCGTCGATACCGGCGACGGTCCGGCGGTGTTCGCGATTTTCATTCTCGGTTTTCTCTGCATGGGCGGCGCGCTGATCGCCGAGTTCAGATACGGCGTGCCGTGGTGGGGCCATGTGCTGCTGCTGGGTGTCTTGACGCCGCTAGTGGCAGTCTTCTTATTGCGCTTCCTCAAGGCGTCGCTGATTGCGCTTCAGTACAAACACAAGGCCGAGGAAGGCCGCTTCGCCAAGGAGTGATCATGCTGCAGCGTTGGCGCGATGCCGGCCTTGTCATGCCGATCCTGATGACACTTGCCATGTTGCCTGTTCTTGCCGGGCTCGGCACGTGGCAGTGGCAGCGCTTGGCCTGGAAGGAAGACCTGATCGCCAAGATCGAGGCGCGCACCAAGGCCGAGCCAATCTCGTACACCGCCGCACTATCGCAAGTTGTGCAGAAGGGCGAAGCTGACTACACGCGCTTGCGCATCTCTGGCACGTTCGACCACGCACAAGAGCGCCACGTCTACGCGCCAACGACGGCCGCCCAGGGCTGGCACGTCTACACCCTCTTCAAGCCGGAAGGTGGTCAGCCGCCGCTGTTCGTCAATCGCGGTTGGGTGCCGGATCCGCTCAAAGATCCTGCTAAGCGCGCCGAGGGACAGTTTGCCGGTCCCGTCACAATCACCGGGCTGGCGCGGGCGCCACAGGTGCTGGGCCTATTCACGCCCGCAAATGACGTGACCAGCAACCGCTACTATGCCCGCGATCTTGATGCCTTGCGCTGGGGCGCAGACGGTCAGCCCCGTCCCGATCAGCTCGAGACCATGCGGTTGGTGCCCTACGCGCCGTTTTCCATTGATGCCGAAGCCGAACCCGCCAATCCGGGCGGCTGGCCGAAGGGCGGCACAACCGAAATCCGCCTACCCAACTCGCACCTTCAGTATGTCGTTACATGGTACGGCTTAGCGCTGACGCTTTTGGGCGTTTTCATCGTCTTTGCACGCCAACGCTTGGCGGCGCTCGACGGCAAGTCCGTACAACCTTAACGCAGCGCTGTGGGTCACTGCGATCCCCGCCCCTGCTAAGCTTGTATGGCCGTTGCAGCGCAACTACGCTTAGCTGGAAGCGGCCAGAATAAAGGCACTCAATACTTGCAGTATGTTTCGACCAGAGGCACCGCTCCGAAGCTCGGTTTTGAGGATGTGGTTTTGGCCGGCCTCGCGCGCGACGGCGGGCTGTATCTGCCAGAGACGTGGCCCAAGCTCTCGCCTGAGACGATCCGTTCGTTCGCAACGCGACCCTTCACCGACATCGCGGTCGAAGTCATTCACCCCTTCACAGGCGGAGCGATTTCGCGCGCCGACTTGCAACGTATGTCGAATGACGCCTATGCGGGTTTCGATCATCCGTCCGTCACGCCGCTCGTGCAACTGACGCCGGATACGTACATCCTAGAATTGTTCCACGGGCCGACGCTGGCGTTCAAGGACGTCGCCATGCAGTTGCTGGCGCGGTTGATGGATCACATCCTCGCAAAACGCGGCCAGCGCGCAACCATAGTCGGCGCCACGTCGGGCGATACGGGCGGGGCTGCCATCGAAGCGTTCCGGTCATCAAAGCGCGTCGATATCGTGATCCTGTTCCCTGACGGCCGCGTCTCGGACGTGCAGCGCCGCATGATGACGACACCCACGGAAGCCAACGTCCATGCTGTCGCCGTCAAAGGTACGTTCGACGATTGCCAGGCGCTCGTCAAAGCCATGTTCAACGATCACGGCTTCCGCGATTCCGTCAAATTGTCAGGCGTCAATTCGATCAACTGGGCCCGCATCGTTGCCCAGATCACTTACTACTTCGCCGCCGCCGCCAAACTCGGTGCGCCGGACAGGGCCGTGTCGTTCTCGGTGCCGACCGGGAACTTTGGCGATATCTTTGCCGGCTATGCCGCCAAACGCATGGGCCTGGCTATCAATCAACTCATCATTGCATCGAACGAAAACGATATTCTGCCGCGCACGGTCGCGACGGGCGTCTACGAGATGAAGGGTGTCGTCGCAACCTCATCGCCGTCGATGGACATTCAGATTTCGTCGAACTTCGAACGCTATTTGTTCGAAGCAGCAGGTCGAAACGCGGGAAGTGCGCGCGCGATGATGCAGGCGTTGAGCAATTCCAAACGCTTTGACCTCGGAGCACTTTGGCCGGCGCTCAAGGGCGATTTCGCGGCGTCTGCTGCCAGCGAGGCCGATGTCGCCGATTGCATCCGCCAAACGAAGGCGCGTCACGGCTACGTGCTCGATCCGCACACAGCTTGCGCAGTCGTCGCCGCGAACCGCATCAAACCTGATGGCGCTACGGTCGTCCTCGCCACCGCGCATCCGGCCAAGTTCCCCGACGCTATTCATGCGATCACGGGGGATTATCCGGCACTGCCCGGGCGGCTCGCCAACCTGATGACCGAGCCTGAGCGCTTCGATGTGCTGGCCAATGATCTCGACGCTGTGCAGCGTTATGTTCAGACCGGCGTTACGCCAGTGGGTAAGGTGCCGGCATGAGCACTGAGGTCACTACGCTCGCCAACGGTCTGCGCGTTGCGTCACACGCGATGGCGCACCTCGAAACCGTGTCGCTCGGCGTCTGGATCGCCGCCGGCGCGCGCCATGAAACGGAGCGCCAGCACGGCCTTTCACACCTTTTGGAACACATGGCCTTCAAAGGCACGGCGATGCGCTCGGCCAAACGCATTGCAGAGGATATCGAGGACGTCGGCGGCGAATTGAACGCCGCGACCGGTCTCGACGTCACGGCCTATTACGCCCGCGTGCTGAAGGGCGACGATGGCGTGGCGTTGAACCTGCTGGCCGACATTCTGCTCAACTCAGCCTTTAATGCCGACGAGCTCGAACGCGAACGCGAGGTTATCCAGCAGGAAATCGCCGCCGCCCAGGATAGCCCCGAGGATATCGTCTTCGATCTGATGCATGCGGCCGCGTTCCCAGGCCAGGCGGTCGGGCGGCCCATTCTCGGCACGCCGAAAAGCGTCGGCGCCATCCAGGCGGCGGATCTCCGAGGCTTTTTGGCAACGCGCTACCACCCCGGCGCAATGGTCGTCTCAGCAGCTGGGGCTATCGACCACGAAAAACTGGTTCGCCACGTTGAAGCCCTATTCGGTGGGCTCTCTTCGCGGGATGCGGGGAAGGAGCAACAGGCGCGCTACGCAGGCGGCGTCTCTGTGACTGAAAAGCCGTTCGAACAGAGCCACTTGCTGATCGGTTTTCCAGCGCCGTCTTACCTCGATGATGACTTTACCGCGGCGCAGGTTTTCTCGGGGCTGTTCGGCGGCGGCATGTCGTCAAGGCTGTTCCAGGAGGTCCGCGAAAACCGCGGCCTGTGTTACGCGATTTATTCAACGGTTTGGGGACTGAGGGACGCCGGAATGCTGGCCGTGCACGCTGCAACGGGACCTGACATGGTTGAAGCGTCGGCCAAGGTCATAGCCGGCGAGCTGGCCGGCCTGGCGCGCCTTGGACCGGAGCCAGGCGAACTGCAGCGCGCCAAGGCACAATTGATGGCCGGCCTAGCGATGGCGCTTGAAAGTTCATCCGTCCGCGCCGAACAGATGGCCCGGCATCTGCTTGCCCATGATCGCCTTATCCCGGCAACCGAACTCATGGCGGAAGTGTCGGTTGTGACCGCCGCCCATATGAAAGCATTTGCCGGTAAGCTCGCGAGCGCTACCCCGACAATCGCGCTCGCCGGGTCCGGCAAGCGCTCGCGCGCGCAGGCGGCGCGCGTGGCAGCACTTTTCGCCGCGCCCGATACGGCTCTGCTGGCACCGGCGGAGGCTTGAGCACACGATGGCATTCCTGCGGCCAGCCGTGCCGGAAGATTACCTGGAACCCATTCCGGGCCGGGGAATCGTGCTGCGCCCACCCGCAGTCGCCGACTACGCCGAGTGGGCCGAGCTTCGCGCGCTAAGCCGTTCACACTTAACGCGCTGGGAACCAACCTGGTCGCTCGATGACCTTTCGCAGGCGATGTACCGCCGCCGCTTGCGCGCCCACGCCAAGGATTTGCGCGACGATCTCGGCTATGTGCTATTCATTGCCGATCGCAAATCCGGTGCGCTGCTCGGCGGCATCACGCTATCGAATGTACGGCGCGGCTCGGCCCAGTCGGCGTCTCTCGGCTATTGGATCGGCGCGCCGTATGTCGAACGCGGTCACATGACGGAAGCGGTCGCGACGCTGCTGCTATTTGCATTCGGTCAATTGCGTTTGCACCGCATCGAAGCCGCGACAATGCCGCAAAACGCGGCGTCAATGCGCGTGCTCGAGAACGCCGCCTTTGCGCGTGAGGGATTGGCACGATCCTACCTCAAGATCAACGGCCGCTGGGAGGATCATTATCTTTATGCCCGCCTCGCCGGTCATCTGGAGGGCGGTCTGTGATGCGATGCGCGCGCTCCAGTGTTCATTTCTTGCTCAGCGCTTTTGCGGCGCTTATCGTGCTGTGCATAAGCGCACACCTCGCCGCTGCCTTGACGCCGATCGTCGTGCAACCCGACCTGGAACGCATCGAAATCACGACACTTGGCGATGCATACGAAGGCCGCGGTGATAGCCTTCAAGTCGAGACGGCCGCGGGCGACGACGGCGTGACGGGCCGTATGACGGTGCGCTCGTCGACGCCCGGTACCAATCCGAATTGGATGGTGTTTGCGCTCTCGAATAAGACTGACAAGCCGCTGGAGCGCTGGCTGGCCGCCGACCGCTACACTATTGTCGGCTCGGGTACGATCTGGCCTGATCTCGATGCCCGTCGCATTGAGGTCGTGACTCCGTCGATTGGCTTCGTGCCGGAGCGTATCCGCTCCGACAAAGCCGACGTGTTCCGCATCACGCTCGAACCCGGGCAGACAATCACCTACGTCGCCGAGCTTTCGAGCGAGCGCTTCGCGCGGATATTCTTGTGGAAGCCGATCGACTACGAAATCAAGACCCGCGACCGGCAACTCTTGAATGGCGCGCTGCTGGGCCTTACGGGCTTACTCGCGATCTTCCTGACCGCAGTGTTCGCCGCCAATCACAAGATCATCTTTCCAGCGGCCGCCCTCGTATCGTGGTCTGTGCTGACTTACCTTTGCGTCGATTTCGGCCTGTTCCACAAATTGTTCAACTTGCGCCCCGAAGACAACGCCGTCTATCGCGCAGCGGGGGAAGCGGCGATTGCGGCCAGCTTCGTGATTTTCCTTTCGACGTTCCTGCGCCTCGGGCTGTGGCATGGTCTCGTGCGCATGTTGATTGGGGTGTGGATGGTAGCGCAGCTGGCGCTGGTTGCTGTTGCCGTCGTCGATCCGCGCCTTGCCGCGACGTTCGCGCGGCTGTCGTTTCTGGCCATCGGCGGCATCGGCGCACTGTTCACGTTGTTTCTTGCTTTCCGGGGCCAAGACCGCGCGCTGTCGCTGGTGCCAAGCTGGGCGCTTTTCTTGGTCTGGATATTCGCTGCCGGCATGACGCTCGGCGGCCGGCTGTCGGGCGATGTCGTTGTCGCAGGGCTCGTCGCCGGTCTCGTGCTGGTTGTGATCCTGATGGGCTTCACGGTCACGCAGTTTGCCTTCCGCTCGCTCGATCCGGTCTATGCCGGGGCGCCAACCGAACTGCAGGCGCGGTCGTTGGCGCTGGCCGGATCTGGTTCGACGGTGTGGGAGTGGAACATCCGCCGCGATGATATCAAGGTGGGACCCGAAGTCGAAATCGCACTCGCACTCATGCCAGGCGAACTGTCATCTAAGGTCGATGATTTCCTGAGGCACATTCACCCAACCGACAAAGAGCGCTTCCGCGTCATGCTGGTCTCGGCGCAGGAGCGCGCCGGGGTCAAAATCCGCACCGACTTCCGGTTGCGGCACGCCGACAACAGCTGGCGCTGGTTTGAGCTTGAAGCGGCGAGTGTACCGAATGCCGATGGCCGGACGTTGCGCTGTGTCGGCCTGATGCGTGACATCTCGGACGCTAAGCGTGCGCATGAACGGCTGTTGCACGACGCCGTGCATTGCAGCCTTACGGGCTTGCCCAATCGCGAACTGTTCCTGGATCGCCTCAAGGTGGCGGTCGCCCGCGCCAAGTCCGAGAATGCGGTGCGCCCGTCGGTCATTTTCATCGATCTCGACAAGTTCAAAAGCGTGAACGCCTCGTTTGGGCTTGTCCGCGGCGACAGCTTACTGCTGACCGTCGCGCGCCGGCTTCAGCGTCACCTCGGCGTCCACGATACGGTGGCTCGCGTCGGCGGTGATCAGTTCGCGATGCTGTTCATAGGCGACCAGGAGGCCCGCAATCTCGCGGCACTTGCAGAACGCGTGCGCCGCTCGCTTCGGGCACCGATCCCGCTCGCCAGCCAGGAAATCGTGCTCACGGGATCCATCGGTATCGCCGTTTGGGACAACACGCACTCGGCCGATGACGATCTTCTGAAAGAAGCAGAACTCGCCATGTACCGGGCAAAACGCGGCGGTGCCGATCGTATCGAGGTTTTCGAACCCGGCATGCGCCGCGACCGCGACGACCGCATCCAGATTGAAAGCGATTTGCGCAAGGCGCTCGACAAGGGACAGCTCAAGGTTCTGTACCAGCCGATCGTCTATTTGCCGACCAAGGAACTTGCGGGCTTCGAGGCGCTCGTGCGCTGGGAGCATCC
Source organism: Hyphomicrobium sp. (assembly GCA_031402935.1). Taxonomy (GTDB): domain Bacteria; phylum Pseudomonadota; class Alphaproteobacteria; order Rhizobiales; family Hyphomicrobiaceae; genus Hyphomicrobium_B. The sequence goes on from JANNSR010000175.1 coordinate 7,746, forward strand.
GAAGCTCGGCCTGCTCAACCCTGTTGCGTTCGTTCCGGTGGCGGAAGAATCGGACCTCATCATCAAGCTCGGCTCGCATGTGCTGCTGCGCGCTGCGAAGGATGCAGCCAAGTGGCAGGCGGAACTGCCGCGCGCCGAGCGGCCGCTGTTCGTCAGCGTCAACGTGTCGAGCCGCCAGCTGTTCCGGCCAGAGTCGGTGCAGGAAATCCGCCATGTCCTCGGCCGCAACATTCTGCCGCGCGGATCATTGAGACTTGAGATCACAGAAACGCTGGTCATGGAAAATCCCGAGCAGGCCATCGAAGTGCTAGAAATTCTTCGCGGTTCTGGCGCCGAACTGGCGCTTGATGATTTCGGCACCGGGTATTCGTCACTCGCCTATCTGCAGCGCTTTCCATTCGATACGATCAAGATCGACCGCGAGCTAGTGCGTGGCAGTAACACGCCGAATGGGGCGGCCATCATGCGTTCCATCGTGGCATTGACACATGAGCTTTCGAAAAAGGTTGTTGCCGAAGGCGTTGAGCACGCGGAAGAAGCCGCGTTCCTGCGCTCAATTGGTTGCGAGTATGCGCAGGGCTATCATTTCGGCGAGCCGATCCCCGATCGCGACGTTATTCAGCTTTTGAAGATGGTGCGCCGCTCCGAGCGCAAAATGCAACCGCGCGGATTTTTCCGCCCCAAAATGCAGCCGAAAAAGGCGGCACCTCAAACCCCAGCGTCAGCCAATGCGCCGGCCTCGCCTGAAGCCACCCCGCCGGCCGCTTCGATGTCCGGCTTGCCGCCGAAGCCCAACGCGCTTCCGGCACGCTCGGTCGTGCGGGCGCGTCACAAGGGGGCAGCAGCGGCGGAGACGGTCACGCAGCCGCCGCCCCAGAATAGTGCGGCAAAGCCGCCGCTCAGTCTCGCACCGCCTGCGGCTCGCGACTTGGCACCTCCGTTTGGGCTGGCGCCTGCCCGGCAACCTGTGAGGGCGGTGCCGATCACAACGATGCCGTCGCCGCAACAGCCATTCATCATGCCCAAGCCTGTCGCGCCGGCCGCATCGAGGCTGCCTAAAAAGAACGGTGCCCTCGGCGCGGGTGCGCAGTCGCAGCCCTTCATTCCTATGTCCGTACCGGCGCCGATGCCGCCAATTTCGGCGGTACCTCTGCCAGCAGTTCCTGAAATGCCAGCCATAGAAGCCGCTACAGCAAAACCCGCGCCATTGCCGCCGCGACAGGTCAATCCGCTGGCTGAAGCGCTGGCCCGCGTCACCACAGAACCTCAAACGGCACCGCCGTCAAATGCCCTGATGGCAGCCGCCGCTGCAGTGACGACTAGTGCAGCGCCGCAATCGCCTGTAAGCCAGCCGTTCGGTGGGCCGCCGCCGTTACCAAAACTACCCGCGCCGGCGCCAGATTTTTCGAGCCTGCCACCGAGCGTCGCGGCGAGCCTAGCGCGGCTTGCAAGCGGACGACCGGCAAAAGAATAGTGCATGCAGCCTACGGCTAGGCGTGCCCGGCGTCGCTGACAAGATGCGACAAGTCGATGCCGATCTTGGCCATCGCGCGCGTATATTTGCCGTCGAGATCGTCATCAAAAATCAAATCGAGATCCGCCGGGCAATGCAGCCAGCCATTGGCCTGGATTTCGGTTTCGAGCTGGCCCGGCGACCAGCCCGAATAGCCGAGCGCAAGCAATGCCCGGTCTGGTCCGCGGCCCTGGGCAATCGCTTTCAGAATATCGATTGTCGCCGTCAGGCAGACGCCCTTCTCAATCGTCAGGGTCGACTCATCAGCAAAATAGTCGGCGCTGTGCAACACAAAGCCCCGGCCCGTTTCAACCGGACCGCCGACGTGGATCGGCAGCGCCAAGACCTCGTTTGAGACCTCGTCGTCATTGCTGCGCGGCAATATGCCGAGGCGCTCGAGCAAATGGGGCGCCGAGATGTGGCGGGCCGGCTGGTTGATGATAAGCCCCATAGCGCCTTCGTCCGAATGGGCGCAGACGTAGATCACGGAGCGCGCGAAACGGCGGTCGGTCATGCGCGGCATGGCCACCAGCATTTGGCCTTCGAAGTAGCTTGATGCGCTGCGGCTGCGGCGCTTCTTTCCCGGCAGTTTCATGAGCCGAGAATAGCCTGCGATTGACGTCGCGTGAAGACCGGCAATTGTTTTAGTCGGCACCGAGGAGGCAGAATGCCTCAGCAAGTCTTGGTTTGCAGTGAACTGGAACGGCGCTAGAAGTCATGCCATGATTGAAATAAGACCACCAACACTCGCCGCGCTTATGGCGGCCGCGGCAATAGCCTCAGGTATTCTCACAGGGACCGCAAGCGGGGAGTCCATTGCTGCCGCTTCGGACTGGGTGGATGGGTTCAACAACAAGGCGCGGTTGATCGCCGGTGTGGCGTCGCGCAATGGCGCGAATGATGCGCTTTTCGCCGGCGTCGAGATCGTCATGCCGGCTGGGTGGAAAACATATTGGCGCGCGCCCGGCGAAGCTGGCGGCATTCCGCCCGAATTCGACTGGAGCGGATCGGAAAATCTGGACGCCGCAACGGTACTCTACCCGGCGCCGCATCGTTTGCCCGACAAGGCCGGCGATTCCATTGGATACAAAGACCGCGTAGTTTTTCCGGTCGCCGTTGCTGCAAAAGATGCCTCGAAGCCTGTGCGCCTCAATCTCAAAGCAGTCTATGGTGTCTGCAAAGATATCTGCATTCCGGCAGAAGCAGACATCGTCTTGAACATCCCGGCTGATGCAGGCGCATCTGAAGACCTTGATCTCGCACTCGTGAAGATTCCTGGTGTGCCCGATGCCGCAAAGGATCCGGTCCTTGCCGCCTGGCGGGTCGATGGCAGAGACGTGAAAGCAAAACTGATCTTCGAGGTTACGGATGCTGGTGGTGCCGGCGGCGACGCGTTCGCCGACGTTGCTGACGGTACCTTTCTGCCGCTGCCGAAAAAAGTGTCCGAAGGCGAGAGCAGTGCGACGTACGAGATCGATTTGTCCGATGGGGTTGATTTTGCGTCCCTCAAAGGTAAGACCGTGCGCGTCACGTTGACCGGCACAAAGGGCCAGTCCGAAACAACGATCAGAATCGAATAGAACAAGCGCCGTAAGGCTTAGTGTTTCAGTGCGAGGATCATCATGGCGATCAAAGTTGGCGACCGGCTTCCAGACGCAAAGTTCATGACCATGGGGGCCGATGGCCCGGCGGCAAAAACAACGGCCGATATTTTCAAAGGCAAGAAAGTGGCGCTGTTTGCGGTGCCGGGCGCCTTTACGCCAACCTGCCATCAGGCCCACATGCCGGGCTTCGTCGCCCGCGTCGCGGAGCTTAAGTCGAAGGGCGTTGATACGGTTGCCTGCACCGCCGTCAACGACGTATTTGTCATGGACGAATGGTCCAAGGCAACGGGCTCGGCCGGTAAGATCGTCATGTTGACAGACGACAGTGCCACTTTCGCCAAGGCCATCGGTCTCGATATCGACCTGACGGGGGCCGGCATCGGTCTCGGCGTCCGCTCCAAGCGCTATGCGATGATGGTCGAGGACGGCGTCGTCAAGGTGTTGAACGTCGATGACAGCCCGCCGGTACACGACAAATCGAGCGCCGAAGCGCTGTGCTCGATGATCGACCGGTCGCTTTAGTCTTCAATAGATCGCTGCGGTTTGTAACCCGGCTTGAACGGTGCCATGCCAACGCGCGCAAGTTCGTCGGCGCGCTCGTTTTCAGGATGACCGGCGTGGCCCTTGAGCCAGTGCCACGTCACGTCGTGTTTGTCCTTGATCGCGTCGAGTCGCTGCCAAAGCTCGGCATTCTTGACCGGCTTCTTGTCGGCCGTTTTCCAGCCGTTGCGGCGCCAGCCGTGGATCCAGGCCGTGATACCGTTCTTGACGTAGGCGCTGTCGGTCCACAGCTCGACGTCGCTCCGCCTCTTGATCGCTTCGAGGCCCGAGATCGCGCCGAGCAGTTCCATCCGGTTGTTGGTGGTCAGTTTTTCGCCGCCCGAGAGTTCCTTGCGGTGCGCACCAGAGATCAGTACGGCGCCCCAGCCGCCAGGACCAGGATTGCCCGAGCAGGCGCCGTCGCTGTAGATCACAACTTTTGCTTTTGCCGCGATCATGTCGCGGTTCCCGCGCCGTAGTCGGCGAGCGATCTGGCGCTCTGGTGGAAGCGCAACCGGCGCACGTAGTCGAACGGGTCCTTACGCGCGACGAGCGCGTCCTTCGGCGTATTCAGCCAGTCATAGCTGCGGGTCAGCAGGAATCGCATGGCGGCGCCGCGGGCCAGCAACGGCATCGCCGATTTTTCAGCAACTGAGAGTGGCCGCACATCCTGATAGCCCTTGAGTAGCGCCCTGCCCTTGGTCGCGTTGAAGGCGAAGTCGGTCTCAAAGCACCAAGCGTTGAGGCATATAGCAATGTCGTAGGCCAACGCATCGTTGCAGGCGAAATAGAAATCGATCAGCCCCGATAGTTTATCGCCGATAAAGAATACATTGTCGGGGAACAGATCGGCGTGGATGACGCCTTCCGGCAACCCGCTCGGCCACGACGCTTCGAGGTGATCGAGTTCGCTGCCGATCAGCTTTTGTAACCCCGGTAAAATCGTATCGGCTTGCGCCTCGAATTTGTTAAACAGCGGCCGCCAGCCTGAAAGCCCGAGCGCGTTTTGGCGTTTGAGCGCGAAGCTTTCGGCGGCAATATGTATTTTGGCGAGTGCCCGGCCCAGTTCGGCGCAGTGCTCAGCTTTCGGCTTGCGCGGCCAAACGCCTTCCAGAAACGTGATCAGTGCCGCATGCCGTCCGCTGAGCGCGTTCAAATTTTGCCCCTGCGCATCGCGCACCGGCAACGGACACGCGACGCCGCCGGCCGCAAGGTGCTCCATCAGGCTTAAGAAAAACGGCAGGTCTTTCGGATCGACGCGCTTTTCATACAGCGTCAGAATGAACGTGCCGGCGGTCGCGTGCACCAGATAGTTAGTGTTCTCGACGCCTTCCGCGATGCCCTTGTAGGACAGCAGGCTGCCCAGCCCGTAGCCGGCGATAAAGCGTGCAAGGTCGTCGTCGTTGACCTCGGTGTAGACCGCCATAGCGTCCTCGTTGCGGGAGACTTGATCTCGATCTTTACAGCGCCGGCCGGGGTTGCCGCAGTTCACGCGGTACGTTGAACACAACGCTCTCTTGCGTGGTCGTCACGACGTCGATTGTCACATCGAAACGCTCTCGGAATGCGTCGATAACCTCTTCGACCAGCAACTCCGGCGCCGATGCGCCCGCCGTTACGCCAACCGATGCAATGCCCCTCAATAGGTGCCATGGGATCTGATCAGCACGCTCGACGAGTAGTGAGACCCGGCATCCGAAGCGCTCGCCGACTTCGACGAGGCGCAGCGAATTCGAACTCTTGGGGCTGCCGACGACGACAAGCGCATCGCAGCGGCCGGCAATTGCTTTGACTGCGTTCTGCCGGTTGGTCGTGGCGTAGCAGATATCCTCTTTCACCGGCCCGGCGATGCCGGGAAACCGGGCATTCAGCACGGCGACGATCTCGGCCGTATCGTCGAGCGACAGCGTCGTTTGCGTCACGTAAGCGAGGTTCGCCGCGTCGCTCGGGTTGAAGGCCCGCGCTTCCTCCGCCGTTTCGATCAATCGCACGGCGCCGTCGGGCAATTGACCCATTGTGCCGGCAACTTCCGGATGCCCCTTATGTCCAACGAGAATGATCTCGCGGCCGTTCTCATGATGGCGCGCCGCCTCCATATGGACTTTCGAGACCAGTGGGCAGGTTGCATCCAGCACGAACATATTGCGGGCGCTTGCAGCTGCCGGTACCGACTTGGCGACGCCATGTGCCGAAAAAATCACGGGCTGCGCCGTTTCAGGGATGTCGTTCAGCTCCTTCACAAAAATGGCGCCTTTGGCCTTGAGGGACTCAACGACGAACTTGTTATGAACGATCTCGTGGCGGACATAGACGGGTGCGCCGAATTTGGCCAACGCCTGTTCGACGATCTGGATGGCCCGGTCGACGCCCGCACAAAAGCCACGCGGGGCTGCCAGAAACAGTGTCAGCGGCGGTTTACTCGAGCCGGAATTTTTGTGGTTAAGGGCAGACATGAAGGCAGAAAGTCCTTTGATTTCAGGAGATGGTGGCGGGAAAGCTCTTGGACGGGATAGATTTCGGATGCTACGGTGCTTTGCGAATAAGACAAGGGGCCGGGATTCGGTACCACGGGGGTGGGCGTTGAAGACCAACGACATAGGGCTTTCCCTGAAGCCGGGAAAGCGCAGGACGCGCGCCGTCCTTATGGCCACAGCTGCCGTGGCGGCAACCACGCTTGGCGGCTGCGGCATGTCCTCTCTGACATCTGGGCTTGGCGGCGGCATGTTTGGCGGCTCGGCACCCAAAGCCGAAACGGCAGCAGTTTCCGAAGACCAGCTGCTTGCGGCAGCAAAGGCCAATGATCCCAATGCGACGGGCAGCACGGCTGTCGGCGAAATAGCTGCCGGATGCCCGCGTTTCGCAGTCGCCCCGCGCGACAATAACATCACCTTCTACGAGGCGGGCCGCTCCGGCGATGGGCTTGCCATCATGCACCGCGGCGAGATCACCAAGACTGCGCGCGAGTGCCAGATCGAGCCCGGCCGCGTCATCGTCAAATACGGCTTCTCGGGCCGCGTTCTGCTCGGGCCTAAGGGCAAGCCTGGTAATATCACGCTTCCGCTCAACGTCGTCGTCAACGACTCCAAGCGCGAGAAAGTCGCGATGGATGTGGTCAAGGTCGACGTCGCGGTCGGCACCGACAAGCCGATCGGCTACTTCTCCGCCGTGCGCATTGTCACCTTCGCGGTGCCGGAGGGTTCGCGCCCGGGCGAATTCGAAGTCATCGTCGGCTTCGACAATAAGGTTGCCGGCGCCGGTTGATCGCCAGCCAATTCCCGATCTATCGAAAACAAGAAACCGGGCGTGAAGCCCGGTTTTTCAGTTTGGCGTTCAGGAGTGTTTTTCTTAGTTCAGTTTGCCCTTGAGGCCGCGGATCGCATCGTCGATCAGTGCGTCGCCGGTGGCGCCCGGAACACGCGACTTGAGGATGTTTTCTGCTGCCGCCAGAGCCGTCTCGACGGCCGTGGCGCGCACTTCGCTGATAGCCTGGGCTTCGGCGCGTGCAATCTTTTCTTCCGCCAGCTTCGAACGTCGCTCGATGGTCTCGACAAGCGTCTTGCGGGCCTCAGTGGCCAGCGTCTCGGCTTCGCGCTTGGCCGCGTCGATAATGCCCCTGGCTTCGCTCTCGGCTTCGCGGGATTTTTTCTGATAGTCGGTAAGTAGCGCCTGCGCGTCCTCGCGCAGCTTGCGGGCTTCGTCGAGTTCCTTGCGGATTGCCTCGGCGCGCTCGTCGAGCATCTTGCCGACGATGCCCGGTACACCGAACCATACCAGCAGACCGACAAAGATCAGGAATGCTGCCAGCACCCAAAATAGTGCCTGACCGGGATCGAGCAATTCGGACATTCTTTATCCCTCACTCGCCGGCAACAGGCCGGAGTGCTTTTCGGATATCGTCCAGGCTGACATCCTGGCCGATCAACTTGGAGATCACGGCACCCGCCGTGTCAGCCGCGATATCGTTGACGGCTGACAGCGCCTTGGTCTTGGTGGCGGCAATGCGCTTTTCAGCGTCCAGCAGCTTGGCCGCGATCTGACCTTCAACCTTGGCCTTCTCGGCCTCGGTTTCGGCGGAGAGTTTTTCACGCGTCTGTTTGGCAATGCCGGATGCGTTGGAGCGGGCGTCGGCAAGTGCCTTTTCGTAGTCGGCCAGCGCCTTGTCGGTATCGGCTTTGAGGCGCGCCGCCGCTTCGATATCGCGCGCGATGCGGTCCTTGCGTTCCGTGATCACGTCGCCGATGCGCGGCAGAGCGATTTTGGACATCACGAAGAACAGCGTCGCAAACGTCAAAACCAGCCAGAACAGCTGGGGCGTGAACGTGTGCGTGTTGAGCTGCGGCAGCCCCGATTTCGATGCTTCTTGGGCTGCCTCCGCCGCCGCGGCTGCAAGCATGGTCATGCCGGCAAACATTCAAGTCTCCCCAGTTCGTTCGAGCGTTGCTGCAAAAATCAACCGTAGAGGATGATCAGTGCGATCAGCAGGCCGAACAGGCCGGTTGCTTCGGCGAGCGCGAAGCCGATCAGCAGGTTCGTGAACTGGCCGGGCGCTGCCGACGGATTGCGCATCGCGCCCGACAGGTAGTTGCCGAAAATGTTGCCGATGCCGACGCCGGCGCCGATGAGGGCGCTGCACGCGAGGCCTGCGCCGATCATCTTTGCTGCTGCGAGTTCCATGAAGTTCGTCTCCCTTTGCGTTGAAGTCAGTGTGCTAACGAATTTCCGCCTGCTCCGGTGACCCGGATCAGTGGTGCATGTTGACTGCGTCGTTGAGGTAGATGCAGGTCAAAACCGTGAAGATCAGGGCCTGGAGGAATGCCACCAGGAATTCGAGGCCGGTGAAGGCCACCATAAAGCCGAGCGGCGCGATTTTACCCCAAACCGGGAGACTGACCGCGAAACCGGCAAACACTTTGAGCATCGTGTGGCCCGCCATCATGTTGGCGAACAGACGCACCGAATGGCTGATCGGGCGAATGAAATACGAGATCAGCTCGATCGGGATGATGACCGGCATCAGCCAAAGCGGCACGCCTTCCGGCACGAACAGTCGCAGATAGCCAAAGCCGTGCTTGGCAAACCCGATCAGCGTCGCGGTCAGCCAGACCATGGCCGCGAGAGCGAACGTGACGATGATGTGGCTCGTGACTGTGAAGGTGCCCGGGATCATACCGAGCAGGTTCAGCACGAGAATGAAAATGAAGATCGAGAATACCCAGGGGAAGTACTTCATGCCGTCTTCGCCAAGGTTCTCGCGGACCATGCCAGCAATGTATTCGTAAACAATCTCGGCCGTCGACTGGAAGCGCGACGGGATCAGCGCGCGATTGCGCATGGCCGCGATCAGGTAGCCGCAGATTAGCGCCAGTGCGATGAGCATGAACAGCGATGCGTTCGTGAACGACACATCGTAACCGAACAGATCGAGATGTTTGATCGTGTTGACCTCGAACTGCGCCATGGGGCTGTGGTTCTCGCCCGCATGTTCCACATCTGCCGTCAAGGTTTCCCCCTACTTCTCGTCGTCGTCATCGGCAATCGAGGGTGCCGCCATTTGCGACGCCTCGTTTAAAGCTTGTGCCTTCTGCGCCGCGCGGATCACGTTTAGAAGTCCGGCGGCAAAACCCAGTACAACAAGCAAAATCATCAACCACGGCGCCGTTCCGAACTGACGGTCCAGCGCCCACCCCAGTGCCCCGCCGACAACCACACCGACGATTAGCTCGCCAGCATAGCGAAACGCCTGCCCGTAAGCCGATTGGCGTGCCCGTTCCGCCTCGGGATCGGCGCCAGCGCGCCGCGCTTTGACAGCGTCGAGCTTTTTGCCGATGTCGGCCGAACGCTGGCGTATCGCTTCGCGCTCTTCCGGGCTGATTTGGCCACGTCCACTTTCGTCCGCAGACATGGCGAAATCGTCCAGTTTACGCGGAAAATGTTGACACGCCGGGGTATCGATCGCGCGGACCATAGTTAGGGGGTGTAGGGGGTGTCAAGGAATTGGACCCCCGTTCCGGGCGCCCGAGGGTACGGCGAAACCGCGCAGGTTGTGGGCAACACCGTAGTCCGTCTAGAGCCTCGCCTAGGCCAAACAAAAAAGGCGCTGTCCGTTGTTGAACAGCGCCTTGCTTTATTTGATTTGTATTGCCGTTACGGGGCCGTTTGTGGCGCCGTTGCGGGGGCTGTGTTGCCGTCCGGCGTCGCCGGCAACTGCGTTGCGGGCTTAACCGGTTCGACGGGGGCTGTCGCCGCCGGCGGACTGGCTGGCGCGGTTGCGTCCATGCTTGGCGGAGTTGCCGTCCAGAATGCGCTGACAAGGACGAGGCCGACGATAAATGCCAACACCAGTGACCCGAACAGCACCCTCAAATTCATGCCCTTGCGGTCGCCTTGGCGCGCATCCGTTGTGTCCAAGACGGTTGGCTTTGTTACATATGACTTTTCCAAAATGAAACTCCTTCTCTCTCGCCGGTACAACGCGGCGGTGAGAAAAGAGTTCCGGCGTGATTGAAGCCTAAACCGCCTCTTGGAAGCTCTGGGCGGTTTGCAGATCGACGGATACCAGCTGCGAAACGCCTTTTTCGGCCATAGTGACGCCGAACAGGCGGGTCATGCGCGCCATCGTCATCGGATGGTGGGTGATGACCAGGAAGCGCGTCGCGGTTTCCGCCGCCATCTGCTCCATCAAACGGCAGAAGCGTTCGACGTTGGCATCGTCGAGCGGCGCATCGACTTCGTCGAGCACGCAAATCGGCGAGGGGTTGGTCAGGAACACGGCAAAGATCAGCGCCAATGCGGTCAGCGTCTGTTCGCCGCCCGACAACAGCGACAGTGTTGCAGGCTTCTTGCCAGGTGGCTTGGCGATGATCTCGAGCCCGCCTTCAAGCGGATCCTCCGGGCTTTCGATCATTTCGAGGCGGGCTTCGCCACCGCCGAACAGATGTGTGAACAGGCGTTCGAAATGGCCGTTGACGATTGTAAAGGCATCGTCGAGCCGGAGTTTGCCTTCCTTGTTGAGCTGGCCAATCGCGCCGCGCAGCTTGGCGATCGCCTGCTCGACATCGCTCTTTTCGGTTGTCATGCCATCGAGCTGAGCCGAAAGCGTCGCGAGGTCTTCATCCGCTTGCAGGTTGACGCCGCCGAGGCGCTCGCGGTCGGCCTTCAGCCGCGTCAAATTGCAGTCGACATCGGCCAGCTGCGGCACAACGGCATCTGCCGTCAGCGCGGCCAGCGACAGGCAATTCTCAGGTGCCACCTCGAACGTGTCACGGATGCGCCGTGCCTCGTCCTGGCGGCGCTGGCGTGCGGCCTCTAAGCGGGTTTCGATGCGGGCCTTGCTTTCGCGGGCGCTTGAAACCTCGGTCTGCGCCGTTCGCAACAACTGTGTCGCCGCGCGCACTGCGTTCTCGGCCTTGGCGAGCGCGTCGGCGGCCGCTTGGCGCTCAGCGTCGGCGCGCGAGAGCTCAGACAGTAAAGTGTCGCGCTGCTTGGCGATTTTCTGGGGTAAGCCAGCATAAGTTTCGAGTTCGGTCCTGGTCTCAGCGAGACGGCTGTTCAATGTTGCGACCTGATCTTCGGCGCTCTTCTGGCGGCCCTGCCATCGCGCAACGTCGGCCGTCGCGTGGCGGATGCGTTCGGAGCGGATCTGGCGGTCACGCTCGAGCCCGCCGAGTTTGACGCGGGCCTCCGCCACGTCGCGGCGGGCTTGCTCGGCGCCAGCCTGGGCTTCTTTCAACTGCGGTTCTAAGTCTTCGCCCTGACTCATCGTGACAATGTGGGCTTCGATCTCGACGTGCCGCGCCTGCGCCGTGGTCAAGTCTTCGTCTGACCGCGCGCGCTGCGCCGTGACGGCGGCGAGGCGCGTTTCGCTTTCGCGGCTGAGTTTTTCAATGACCGTCAGCTGCTGGCGCACCTGCGCCAGTTCGGTTTGCTTGTCGCGCCACAGCTTGCGCAGCGACCGTTCTTCTGTTTCGGCGCGGGCGGCGGCGTCTGAACTCGCGCGCTCTGCATCGATCGTATCCTTCGCCTGCGCCAGCACTTCCGCCGCCTTGCGATCGAGTTCTAGTAGGCGATTTTTGTGTGCCAAGCGCTGGGCTGCCGGCGTCACGCCGTAGGCGGCTGCGACGAACCCATCCCACCGCCACAGATCGCCTTCCCGCGACACGAGCCGCTGGCCGGTTTTCAAATGCGGTTGTAATCGCGCCCCGTCAGCGCGCGCCACAACGCCGATTTGGCGCAGGCGTCGCGCCAGCTCGGGTGGCGCTTCGGCGTGCATAACCAGCGGTTCAGCGTCGGCAGGGAGTGCTGAATCGTCCGCGCTGATATCCAGGCGACGCCAGTGAATGCTGGCTTCTGGTGCCAGCGGGGCTTCGAGATCATCGCCAAGCGCTGCACCAAGCGCCGTCTCATAGCCGGGCGACACGCGGATATGATCAACGGCTGGGGGAAAATCGCCCTCGTTGGCAGGCGCAAGCAACTTAGCAATCGTCTCCCGCTCTGTCGAAAACGCGTTTGCCGCTAGGCGCACGCGAGCGGCTTCGTCACGGCGCTGACGCGCTTCGGCTTGTGCTGTCTTGGACGCTTCCTCGGCGGCGATGGCTTTGGTCTCGATCGCAGTAATGTCCTGCGCCAGCGTTAAGCCGCGCTCGTGCACCTCGGCGAGTTTCTCGGCTTCGGGCGCTTGCTCGCTGATGCCGCGGATCTGGTCATCAAGCCCCAATAGCTGACGCGTGATTTTGCCGACGAGGTCCTTGCGCTCGGTCAGCGCCGCTTCGAGGCTTTTGAGTTTGGCGCGCACTTCCGCGGCGCGATGCGTGACCTCTGCAAAATGCGCGTCCGTCGCGATGCGATTGTCGTCAGCGCTCGCGAGTTCACGGCGCGCTGCGTCTTCCTGATCTGCCGCCCCGCTTTCAGCATCTCGGATGGCTGCGAGGTCGGCGTCGAGCCGCGCGAGCGTGTCGCGTGCTTCGGCAATGAAGCCGCTTTCGCGGGCGATATCGGTTTCGAGTTGCTTAGCGCGCGCATCAAGCTCGCGGGCGCGCGTCGCGGCGCGTTCGGCCTCGCGGTCGAGATTTTCTTGTTCGGTTTTGAAGCGCGCGACGATCGCGGCCTTCGCCGCCTCGTTGTCGCGCAACGGCGGCAAGGCTTCGGCGAGTTGGACTTCTTCGGTAAAGGCCTTGGTTTCAGTGGCTGTGACACTTCCAAGGCACGTCAAGGCATCGGTGAGTGCGGATTCCTCTGACGTCACGGAGCCTTGCGCGTCTTCCCAGGCGAGATGCAGGCACAGCGCTTCGGTTTGGCGGATCTCGGTCGAGATTTCCTTATAGCGCCGCGCTTGCCGCGCCTGCCGCTTCAAGGCTTCGGCCTGGCTCGCCAGCTGCCCCATGACGTCGCTCAGGCGCTCGAGATTTGTCTCGGCCGCCCTTAGACGCAGCTCTGCCTCGTGACGGCGCGTATGCAGCCCCGCAATGCCGGCCGCGTCTTCAAGGATGCGGCGGCGCTGCTCGGGCTTAGCGTTGACGATCTCGCCGATCTGGCCCTGGCGCACGAGGGCCGGAGACCGCGCGCCGGTCGAGGCATCTTCGAACAAAACTTTAACATCGCGGGCGCGGACTTCGCGGCCGTTGATGCGATAAGCGGAGCCGGCTTCGCGCTCGATGCGGCGTGTGATCTCAATCACGTCGCTGCCGTTGAAATCAGCCGGCGCCAAGCGCTCGGAATTATCGAGAAACATCGTGACTTCGGCAATTGAGCGCTCGGGCCGCGTGCTGGTGCCGGAAAAGATCACGTCGTCCATGGCGGCGGCGCGCATCGACTTGTGCGAGGTCTCCCCCATCACCCAGCGGAGCGCTTCAAGCAGATTGGATTTGCCGCAACCGTTCGGGCCGACGACGCCTGTTAGGCCCGGCTCGATCACGAGTTCGGTTGGTTCGACGAACGACTTGAAGCCGAGGAGCCGGAGCCGCGTAATGCGCATGTCGTCTCACTTCCTTAGTTTCAGACACGGGCGGAGACGCAACTTCGGGTGCCCGGTCGTCTGACGTTGCGCCTGCCGTTACTGCGGCAGTGGCCCTGCCGCCGCCGTTGGCACCGAACCGGGTTGCGGTTCGACGAGTGCGCGAATGTCCGCCATCGTCAGCTCTTTCTTGATGAGCTTGTTGCCGACAAAGTAGTTCGGCGTGCCAACGATGCCGAGCTTGCGCCCGCGATCCTTCACCCACTTCAGGTTCTCGATCATGCCTTGATTCTCGCGGCAGGCGTCAAACTGGGCGCGCGTCATCCCCACCTGTTGTGTGACGGCAAAAATAGGGTCCAGACGGACTTCCTGCGACACCCAGGCCGCCTGCTGTTCCATGAAGCGGCCGTAGAGGTCGAGATACTTGTCAGGCGCCGCGCAGCGCAGCGCGATGGTTGCCATACCGGACTGCTTGCCGATCGGGAATTCGCGCAGGATGTAGCGGACCTTGCCGGTGTCGATATAGGTCCGCTTGAACTCCGGAAACGTCTGTTTGTGGAAATTGCGGCAGTGTTGGCAAGTCAGCGATGCGTACTGGATGATCGTCACCGGCGCGTCGGCCTTGCCCCACGACGCTTCGGATAGAGGGCTTGGCGCCATGACGTCGGCAAACGTCGGATTTTCGATGACCTCGCGGCCACCCGCGAGCTTCGCAGTCGGGTCGGCAAGGGGGTTCGGCGTTTCCTCGTTCGTATCCGCCGATATCGACGGATAGGCAGCGCCCGCAGCCGAGCCGTCTTTTGACAGCGCGGCCGTTGGCGGCAAGCCGTCGGCGCCGCAGCCCGCAATCGCAAGGCTCAGCCCAAGTGACAAGGCAGTGACGCGGCCGCGGACCGGTGTCGTGCGCACGTGGACCCCTTTACCCCGGTTACTTTCCGGCCAGCATCGGTTCGATGACCTTGTCGAACGCGGCGACTGTCGGTGTTTCCAGCAGCCGCTTGCCGTTGATGAAGAACGTCGGCGTCGATGTGATGACGAAGGTATCGTTGGCGCGCGTGCGCTGGGCCGTGATCTGGTCGAGCAGCTTCTGGTCGGTCAGGCACTTGTCGAAGGCCTCCTGCGTGAAGCCGGCCTGCTTGGCGATGTCGAACAGCTTCGGCACCGGATTGCCTTGCGTAAAGGCCCAATCGGCCTGCTTGGCGTACAACGTTTCGACCATTGCAAAGGTCTTGTCGCCGCCCGAGCAGCGCGCCAGCATCGACGCGGCTGAAGCAAGATTGTCGAGCGGGAACTCGCGGAACACAAAGCGGACTTTGCCGCTGTCGATGTACTTGGTCTTGAAATCCGGGAACACTTTGGTCGCGAAATTAGCGCAGTGGCCGCACGTCATCGACCCGTATTCGACGACCGTGACTTTGGCGTCGGCGGCACCAATTGCGATATCGACCAGATCCGTCGCCTTCATCAGTTCATCGACCGGGACTTCAGCGGGGCCGGTTTTCTTTTGCGCCAGGCTGAGATCGGAACCGGCGAGCCCTAAGCCGAGCGCGGCGGCGACGGCCAATCCAGCGGCAACGATGGCGCGGCGCGAGCCGCTGACTGCAGTTTTAGGAATCATTACGTCGGACAAGGCGGCAGCTCCTCTGCACATCACGGAATGCCGCCCCAACGGACAAGACTTTGCCAGGGCCGGCAGCTTCGGGCCCGCCTAACACGGAACCGAAACCCGATTAAGGCAAATCTGCCCTGAATGGCAACTGAATGCCCGCAAGTGCAGGTGATACTATGTGCGCCAAAGTGCAGCCGTTAACGTGGCTCGTGGCGCTTCTGGCGCTCGGCGGCAATGCCGGTCCATAGCCGCTCCAGGGCGCTTTTGACGCCCGGCTCGGTGGCGGCGTCGACCGGCGCGGGCGGAAGGGCTGCTGCATCGCCAATATGCGGGCCGGCCGCAGCCGCCGTGGTCAGTTTCACCGGCGCTTGCATAATCGTCAGGCGCGCAATCGCCCGGTAGCCGAAGTAGCGGTTGATGCGGTCGATGATCTCGCCCGCCCGGTATTCGATGTCGAGGGCGCGGGCCGGATCGACGCGCAGCACCAGTGTTGCGGCCTCTGAGGCGCCGCTGCCGTCGCCGTTATCCTGGCCCCCGTGGCCGCGCGGCCACTTGATGCGTTCGGGTTCTGTGCAGGCTGCAATGTCGGCACCCGCAACCCGGGCCCAGGCCGTCATGATCTCGGCGCTGTGAAATCCGTATCTCTCGAAGGCCTTGGCGGCGAGCTTGGGAATAAAACTGCCCGCGGCCCGCGCCGAGCTATTCAAGGGCTTGCGCATATCGGGGGGCAAGGCCTGAGCAGATTTAGGTGTCAGCATCTGGCCTCCCGTCCGTTGCGCTTATTCCCGCGTCACACTCAGAGGACTAGCATCTTGTTACCGATTCGGAAGTCCCAGAAGCCAAATCGTTTTGGGGCAAGAACCGTTGGGGGACGCATGGGCGCCGCCGCGCAGAAGCAATTGCCGCTCCGGCCAGCAGGCGCGGAAACGGTGGCCGCGTTGCTGGCGTGGTATGACGGGCAGCGCCGCGATTTACCCTGGCGCTATGCCCCGCGCAAAAAAGCCGACCCGTACCGGGTGTGGCTGTCCGAGATCATGCTGCAGCAGACGACGGTCAAGGCTGTCATCCCTTATTTTGAGAAGTTCGTCGCCCGCTGGCCGACTGTTGCCCACCTTGCCGCCGCGCCGCTCGAAGAGGTGCTGCAGATGTGGGCCGGGCTCGGCTATTATTCGCGCGCCCGCAATTTGAAAAAATGCGCCGACACGATAGTCCGCGACCACGCCGGCAATTTCCCCGCTGATGAGACTGAATTGCGCGCTCTGCCAGGCATTGGGCCATATACGGCGGCGGCAATAGCGGCCATCGCGTTCGGCCAGAAGGCGACGCCAGTCGATGGCAACATCGAGCGCGTTTTGTCGCGGCTGTTCGCGGTGCGCCAGCCGTTGCCGGTCTCGAAGCCCGAGATCAAGCGCCTCGCGGCGACGCTCACGCCTGCGCGCCGGGCCGGTGACTTCGCGCAAGCCATGATGGATCTCGGCGCCGAGGTCTGCACGCCCAAGCGCCCGTCGTGCCTGATGTGCCCGCTGCAACAGGACTGCGCCGCGAATGCTCGCGGCCTCGCCGAATTGCTCCCCATCAAGCTCGCCCCGGCGCCGCGGCCGGATCGCTTCGGCTTCGCGTTTCTCGTGCTGCGCGAAGATGGCCGCGTGCTGCTGCGGCAACGGCCCGAGGCGGGGTTGCTCGGCGGCATGCTCGAGGTGCCATCGACGCCATGGGGCGATGACCTGCCGCCTCTAAAAGAGTCGTTGCGCGCCGCCCCCGTCAGCGCCGATTGGTGGCCTGTGCCGGGCTCCGTCGTGCACGTTTTCACGCATTTTCGATTAGAGCTGACGGTCTACAGGGCACTCGTACCCGAAGATGCTAGCCTGACGTTCTGGGCCGAGCATCAGCGCTGCCGCTGGGTCAAGCGCCGGGATCTCCACGCCCAGGCGCTGCCGAGCGTGATGCGAAAAATCATCGCGCATGGGCTGAAGGAGATGTGAGGGTGTCGGCGCTTTAATATTCGACCGTGGCGATTACAGTATCGGTATAGGTCCCAACCGGCGGCGTGCTCTGTTGCTGCACGCGGCCATAGACCGGGATTACTACGGCATTGCCCGTTCCCGAGCCTGAAACGACATCGACGTTGAGCGTCGAGCCCCATACTTGCGAGCGCGCCGCATCGCTGTAGATGCCGTAGGTCAGTTCGTTTCCACCCTGGGCCATCTTGCGCGCCGCTGGATTTGTTGCGCCTGTTAGTCCGCCGTTCAAAGAGATCGTATAGGGCGTCGCGGCGCTGCAGCGTGCCGTCAGAGTCGCGCTGGCATCGATTGCGGTAGATGTCGCCGGGATGGCGCCGAAATTTAACGTACCCGCCGACAGCGTGCAAATGTCGATGGCTGTTGCGGTGACCGTGAAGGCTGCGATCGACTGTTGATTGGTGGTGCCGATTGCGGCGCACGAACCGGCGGCGACATATGCGTGAGATTTCGTTGCGAAACCGCCGAATGATGTCTGGTAACTCCCGGACGGACGGGTCTGCTGACCGCTGGCCAATTGCGCGTAAAGGGTTCTTTGCGCCGTACCGCTTCCAACGACATTGAGTGAAACGTCAATCGGCGCCGGTTGATGCGTGCCCGACAATGCCGAGCCCCAGACAGTCGTGTGGCCTGCGTCCTGATACAGATTGTAGTTCAACTGATCGCTGAAGCCCGTCCGCTGCAAGTAGCGCGGCGCTCCGCTGGCATCGGCACCGGCGCTGCCGCTGCCCAAATTGGCGCATACCCGGACGGTTTGCAGCGGCAGACCGCCCGTACAGTTAGCCTGGATGGTCGCAGTTGCCGGATAAGCCGAATTTGCTGTCAGATCGACGCTGCCGAAACCGAGATTGCCGATCGTGACTGTGCAGGTTTGGGCAGAAGCCGGGGCTGATCCGATCGACAATAAAACGCATTGAAGCGCGAAGGTGAGCGCAATTGCAAAAAGCCGCCTCATTGGCAAACCTCAGGTCCGATTGTCGGTTGAATGTTGTCTGTCGGCGCGAACGCGAACCGGGCTGTGCAGTCGCGCCCGTCGTAACTGACGCGGATCGTATTGACCGCGCCAATTCCCTTGATGAAGGCTTGGCCATCGTAGCCGACATAGAACGGCTCATCAGAGCCTTCGAGACGGCCTTCAGAGCCAGCCGGTAAGAACGCGCCGGCTGCGTCCTTCAGAATGACCAGTGCGCTGGGCCGTGCCTGCTTGACATCGAAATTGACATAAACGCCGCTCTTATAGCCGGGCGTTGCGTAGTCGAATGTTGATGCGAACTCGGCGTTCAACGGCAGGTCCATAGGGTCGATGGCGACCTTGTTCTTCTGGTACGCGTTGAGGTTCGGAATCAGAATCTTTCCATCTTCGTTGGTGACGCCAGCGACGACGTTCTCGCGCTGAACGCGCACGCCTGGCGCGTGGGCATCGACGACCGCGAACCCATCATCGATGCGGTTGGTCATGTAAACGTCGCCGCCGAGCATTGCCAATGCGCCTTCGATCTCGCCGGCACCGCGGACACCGTTTTCGTCTTGGCGCAGGCTGGCTTCGAGGCGCGCTGCAGACATGCGGTGGCCGACGGCGGCGGTACGATAGGCATTGTCGCCTTCGAAGTCGCGGATACGCCATCCCCAGCTTCCAGCCTCGGGGCCTACGGGTTTGTTGGCGTCGAGATAGCCCGAATACGCGTTCTGGCGGCTTGCTAGCGCCGCGCTCACCGAAATACCATCGTCCAGCGGCATGCTGACGCCAACGTAAACGCCGGTCTGGTCGCTGTCGTTGAGATCCGTGAAGCCGGTCGCGTACATGTTAGCATTGGCGATCAGTGGCCGCGAATATGTTGCCGTCACGAAATCGCTGCGCTCGCCGTTTTCCGGCTCGTAGCGCAGGAACATGGCGCTGATCGTCGATTTGTCGAAGCTCAGCGGCGCGCTGATTGTAATCGAGTCGATGGCGCGCGGCGGCTCCAGGCTAAACACGTTGCGGCCGATGCCGCTAAAACCGGCCGTTCGTGCGCTCAACCGGCCGTTGTCCGCGCGCGCCGTCAGCGACGCCAAATCGTCGTAGTCGCCAATAGCGTGCTGCGCCCGCGCATTGATCGTGACGGCGCCAATCTTGGTTTCGAAGCTTCCGTAGAACTGCGTACCGGTGCCCTGATCCGACAAGCTGGCGCTGATCGCGGCGCCGACGACGCTGGCGTCAAAAGCACGTACGGCAAATCCAGCGCCGGCGTTGATCAAATCCTCGCTGCCTTCGGCATGCACTTCAGCCGTCAGCCAATCCGTAATACCGCTCCGCAGCGTCGCTGAAGCGGCCGGCACGCCATAGTCGAAGTTCTCGACGCCGAAGCCGCGCCGCGCATAACCGCCTTCCACTGAAAAGTCGTAAAGCCCCGGCCTTAAAAGCCGGGGCGACGTATAGAACGACAGCGATTGAACACTCTCGCGCCCCGCCGCATCCCGGGTGATGACTTGGGCCACCCCCGAGCCCGAAATCGATGGAATGTTGTCGATCTGATAGGGCCCGGCGCCGACTTGCTGCGAATGACTTTTGACGCCGTTGACAAAGACATCGACGGTTGACGGCACTGCGGCCGAACCGCTGACAGCCGGCAGCGGTGTCGTGACCAGATCTGGGCGGATCGAGAATGTGCGCTGGGCCTGCATGCCGCCGAGACGCACCGGGCGCGACCAGCCAACGCCGCCCGATATCACGTCACCGCCGCGCCAGGTGACGAGATTATCTTGATCGGTAAACGTGTATGTTGTCTCGAGGCGCAGGCCGCTTGTTTCTTGCGCCAGCGTCATGCCCGCGATCGCCGTCTGGTTGAGAACTCCGTACGGCGTGAACACGCGGCCGTCGAGCGAGGCATTGATGCCTGAAAAACTGCCGCCATTGAAATTTGACAGATCGTCTTCGCCACCCAAGGCGCCGAAGGCTGCATAGTTCAATACGGCTCCATAGTCGGCCGTCGCGATTTTCGAGCCGTCGCGCTCGCCGCGAGCATCATAGGTTTTAGTAATGCGCTGGTCGTCACCGGCTTCGATGGCGATCGCCTGCATCTGCTCGTCGTAGACGTAGCTCAACCCGCCAATGCTATCGAGCGGCACAAGTTCGCCGTCCGCGACCCCATCTGCGACCTTGATTCCAAGCTCGCGCAGCTCGCTGGCGGGCGATGAAAAGCGCCCATCGCCGCTATGGGAGAAGCGCGCGACGAGTTTGGTCGGCTGGCCGTTGATCGAAACGTCGAGCTGATAGTCTTGGCGAACTAGAACGGCATCGTCGGCCGCCGCGACAAGCGGCAGTGCGACAAGCGCCAAAATCGCAGCAAGGACGAATTCAGCGAGCCGCCTCAGGAAGCGCGCGTGCATTTATGGGCCCAAGATCACCTCGGGCTGTGATTTGCAGCGGCGTGCCCGCGCTTCGCACCATTCCCGGAGCTACCCAACTCTTGCTCGAACGCGCGAGAACATATCCTGCCAGGCCCTTGGCGATCATAACCGGCTTACCCTGACCGTCGGCGATCTGGAGATCGGCGAGGCGGACGCGGCGAGCGCCAGTGTTGGTGGCAGACACATAGGTTTTGCCGTTGACGGTTTTGACCGCCCACGCGAGATTCGGAGCACCGCCGCTTTGCGGTGTGAAGAATACGGGCACCGAGTAGCGGAACGCGATTGCAATGGATCGGTTTGGCAGCAACGACTTGTCGGGAATTTCGTCGATGATGAGACGATAGTTTTCTTCTGCTGCAACCGGCGTCTTGGAAACACGCACAATGCGAACCACGTAGTCGGTCTTGGGCTGCAGGGACGCGATCGGCGGGCTCGCGACGACATCGGTTGCGGGTTCCAATATCTCTTCGCCGTTGACCAGGGACCAGCGCATGACACGGATCTGGGCCTTCAACGGCGCCGCACCTGGATTGTTGAGCGTCATTGTCTTGGCAGCCGCAGGTGCGGCAATCTCAAGCGATGTTGGCGAGACTTGAAGGGATGCAGCGGAGCCAGGCGCAGTAAACGCGATCAGTGAAAGTGCAGTGCTGAAGGCGGCAAACGTCAGGCGCATAAGTTGGCTCCGCTGCTTATTCTGGTTTTAGTACTGAAGGGTCACGACGAGCGTGTCGGTGTAGGTGCCGACCGGCGGCGTCGACTGCGAAGGAATGCGGCCGAAGACGGTTATCGTCTGGCCGGCGCCGGTGCCGGTGCCGATAAAGTTGGCAGGGGCCGCGGTGCCGACAGCCGCAACCGATTCCGCTCCGGCGCGTGTCGCCGCAGTGTAAACGTCATAGCTCATGAAGTTGGCGCCCGAAACCATGCGGCGTACGAGGCCGAGGGCGTTGGCTCCATTGTTCATGCCGATGGTGTAGTCGACGCCGGTTGTGCAGTTGACCGAAATGTCCTGCTGAGCATCGATGTTGCTGCCGGTCGATGGGTTTGGGCCGAAGCTCAGCGTTGCTGCCGACGTCAGTGTGCACGTACCGGTAATATCGGCCGAAACGGCCAAGTTGTCGCTGACCTGCGCGGCTGATGCCGCACCCGAGGCAAGCGCGAGGCTGGCAACGGCAAGGAATGCTACTTTCTTCAACATAGGGATACCCTTTCATGACTCTACAAGAGACTAGAACTTGAAGAGGCACCAAGAAGCCGGACGCTGATACAAGCGGCTCGCTGACTGCCAACCTCGACACGGGCCCCACATGGAACCCAAGCGGCAGTTTATGGGACGGTCCTAAATGGTCCGTTAAAGTCTGAAGGTTGGACGAGAAACATTTTCGCGTAATCGTTGACACAAGCACGCGACCGCAACTGGCGGGTGGCGGCACCGGTGCGGAGAAAACTCTCTAAATAAAGTGTTTATTCGGCGGCTTCGACAAAGGGCCGCCGCGAAAGGCCGAGCTGGCGCTTGGCTTCGTCGCGCAGCAGGTCGATCGGCTTTAACTTTCCTTCGGCTTCGAAGTGCCAATAGGTCCAGCCGTTGCACGCCGCTTTGCCTTGTACAAGGGCGCCGAGGCGGTGGATCGACGCCTGATTTCCGGCGTGCGCAAGTGTGCCGTCGGCGCGAACTTCAGCCCCGAATTTACGGCGGACGTCAAACAGCGTCTGCCCGGCTTCAAGAATGCCAAGCTCAAGAATTGTGCCGAACGGCACGCGCGGCTCGGCCCGCTTCGACGGCAGCGTGTCGATGGCGCCGGCTGAAAGCGGCTGCACCTTGGCGATGCGCTCTTGTGCGGCGCGGGCGTAATCGGGATCGCGCTCGATGCCAATGAAGCGCCGCCCCAGGCGCTTGGCGACGGCACCCGTTGTGCCGGTGCCGAAAAACGGGTCGAGCACACAATCGCCAGGATTAGTGCAGCCAATTAAAATGCGATGCAGCAGGGCCTCGGGCTTTTGCGTCGGGTGCGCCTTACGTCCGCCGTCGTCTTTCAGGCGCTCCGGCCCCGAGCAGATCGGAAACAGCCAATCTGAGCGCATTTGCAGATCGTCGTTCGAGGCTTTGAGGCTCTCATAGTTGAATGTAACGCGTGATTTTTGGTTTCTGCCGGCCCAGATCAGCGTTTCATGCGCATTTGTGAAGCGCTTCCCCCGGAAGTTCGGCATCGGGTTGACCTTGCGCCAGATGACGTCGTTCTGAATCCAGAAGCCGAGGTCCTGCAACGCGACGCCCAGGCGGAAAATGTTGTGATACGAGCCGATGACCCATAGAGCGCCGTCGGGCTTCAAGATGCGGCGGCATTCGGTTAGCCAGGCGCGGCTGAAGGCGTCGTAGGCGGCGAAGTCGTGGAACTTGTCCCAGTCGTTGTCGACGCCGTCGACGCGTGTGTTGTTCGGCCGCAGCAGGTCGCCTGCAAGTTGCAGATTGTAGGGCGGGTCGGCAAACACCAGGTCGATACTGGCGCTGGCGATTTTGCGTAACTCAGCCAGGCAGTCGCCAACGCGAATGGTTCCGGCCATCGGGCCGGTTTTTACTTGACGTGAACTCATGACCAAACGACCCGCAACAAACAACAGATACCGAGGCAACGGCCTCGAAGGCAAATTCACGTTTGCGCCTTCGCTTCCGCTTGTAGCTTGGGAACTGGGCGCTTGGGTAGATGTTAATCGCGAGTTGCCGATGCGATCTGCTGCGCGCGGCCGGGTCAGGGTCACGGATTGACGAGGCAACACGTGTCCGAGGTACTGGCACTGGCCGCCCGAAATGCCAGCGGCGTTCAACGAACCGCGGCAGGCCCAATGTGGTACATTCAGTGGCAATCATTCACTTCCTTCATTGCCAACAATTTTAAGTTTTGAGTGGCAATTTATTAATCCGCTCCATTATCGTCACGGGCTTTTTCATGCGTCACATCAAATTTTTCATGTCCGCATTTGCCAGTGATCAGCGCGGCAGCGTTGCCATTCTTTTTGCAATATCGATTTTTGTACTACTTGGTTGCTCTGGCCTCGCCATCGATTTCGCCCGCGCCCACAGCAGCAAGACCGCGCTCCAGCAGGACCTCGACGCGGCCATCCTTTTCGCGGCAACTGAAAAAGCTCGACAAGGCGATCAATTTGACGAACAGAGCGGTGCCCAGAAATTCATGGAAGGCTTGCGTCGTCAAAAGCAGATTGTCGGCGACGTCGTGGTCGAAGTGACGAAAATAGACGACAACAAATTTCGCGGTAACGCTACGGCCAACATCCCCTCGACAATCATGCGCATCCTTGGCGGGCAGGGCTTGAAGGTCAACGTCACCGCCGAGGCTGAGATTGCCGAGAACCCGCTCGAAATTGCGCTCGTGCTCGACAATACGGGATCGATGGAAGGCGCCAAGCTCGGCGCTCTGATCACGGCGTCCAAAGACCTGATCGATACCGCGTTTGATAGCCCCGGTGCCGACCAGAATGTCAAGGTCAGCGTCGTGCCGTTCGCTGAATACGTCAACGTCGGGCAGGTCAATCGCAATGCCCCTTGGTTGTCGGTCGGGGCCGACGCGTCTTCAACGCAGAACGTCTGTCAAGATGTGCCACAGGAAACTGTCGTGCCGGGGAGCTGTCAAGATGTGGATGTTGACTATGAGGAAGACGGAAAGAAGAAGAAGGCCATACAAAATCAGTGCGACTACACCTATGGACCGCCTGTCAATCAGTGCAGCGATGTCACCACGGCGACAGCTTGGAACGGTTGCGTCGGGTCACGCGCCTATCCGCTCAATGTGCAGGACGGCACGTACTCAACCAAAGTGCCCGGTGTAATGGACGTTTCGTGCCATGACGAGTTTACGCCGCTGACCAGCAACAAAGACACGGCCAAAACGGCGATCGACGCGATGTGGGCCAGTGGAAACACATACATTCCCGCAGGTTTGATGTGGGGCTTAGCAACGCTATCCAAAGACGCGCCCTACGATCAAGCCCAAGATACGTTGAACGGCAATAAAGTCCGCAAAATCATGGTTCTCATGACCGACGGTCAGAACACCATCTCGCCCGGCCCGAACAATGATGGCCGCCATGACGCTGCCGATACAGCACAGGCGAATCTCTACACGTCCGAACTGTGCACGAACATCAAGGCCGCAAAAATCGAATTGTACACGGTCGCTTTCGAAGTGACCGATCCAGCCATCAAACAAATTCTGGAAGATTGCGCATCTACGGCCAACAAGTATTTCGATGCTGCAGACGGTAACGATCTAGCTGATGCATTCGCGAAAATCGCCGCCGACTTCGCGCCGTTGCGCCTCACGCGCTGATTTTACCGGTCAAAGCAATCCAAGTGCCAGCTGCACCGGCTTGAACGACCGGCGGTGCAGCGCGCAAACGCCGAGGCGCTGAATCGCGGCCTGGTGTTCCGGCGTGCCGTAGCCTTTGTGGCGTTCGAAGCCATAGCCCGGAAAATCACGCGCCAATGCCAGCATAATACGATCGCGCGTGACCTTGGCGATGATCGATGCCGCCGCGATCGACAGACACTTGGCATCGCCCTTGACGATCGTGCGGGTTGGAACGCTGAGCCGCGGCGCCCTGTTGCCGTCAATCAGCACGAGACGCGGTTTCGCACTCAGCTGTCCGACGGCCTCCGCCATCGCCCACAGCGATGCGCCCAAAATATTGTCGCGATCGATGCGGTCGATTTCGGCGATGCCGATGCCAACATCGGCAACCTTCATGATGCGATTGTAGAGAAAGGCGCGGCCTTCCTCGTCGATGACCTTGCTGTCGTCGATGTTGGCCGGAATCCGGTCAGGATCGAGGATCACGGCAGCGGCTACGACGGGACCGGCCCAAGGGCCGCGGCCGGCTTCGTCAACGCCGGCAACGGGACCAGAGCCAAGCTGCAATTCGGCGGCTTCCAGTTCGAACGTCGGCTTAATGCGCGAATCGGCGATTTTCATGGGTGGCATCATCACCCAGGCGCCCTTTCTGTCAAAACAACGGCAGCTGTTCTCCACTTTGGACCGGCGGCATAAACAGATCGGTCCTGAGTTTGAGGCGCTCAACTGCAAGGCCGAGGCGCTGGCGTGCCAGCCTGAAGCGGGCAGCGATTTGATCGGCGTATGGCCCGCTGCCGCGCTGGCGGTGTCCGAACTGGGCGATGTAATCCTTGCCGCCATGCATGGAACGCAGCAGCGACATGACGCGATCGGCGCGGTCTGGAAACTGCTCGGCCAGCCATTCGCGGAATAGGTCTTTGATCTCGAGCGGCAAGCGGAGCGTCACATAGCCCGCGTCGCGGGCGCCGGCGTCGCGCGCAGCTTCTAGAATGGCCTCGATCTCGTGATCGGTTAATCCTGGAATGACGGGTGCAACCATCACGGTGACCGGAATTCCAGCCGCGCTCAATTGCCGAATGGCATCAAGCCGCCTCGACGGCGTCGCTGCGCGCGGTTCCATGGCGCGCGCCACATGCCGGTCGAGCGTCGTGATCGAGATCGCGACCTTGGCCAGCCCCTTGGCGCCCATCGGCGCTAAGATGTCGATATCGCGGGCGACGAGCGCCGATTTTGTGACGATGCCAACTGGGTGATTGGTGCGCGCCAGCACTTCGAGAATACCGCGCGTGATACCGCGCGTGCGCTCGATTGGTTGATAGGGGTCGGTGTTCGACCCAAGAGCGATTGTTTCGGGCTGGTAACTGCGCTTGCCGAGTTCCAGTTCCAGTAGCGCTGCCGCGTTTGCCTTGGCGTAAAGCTTGGTTTCAAAGTCGAGGCCGGCCGAATGCCCGAGATAGCAATGTGTCGGGCGGGCATAGCAATAGACACAGCCATGCTCGCAACCGCGATACGGATTGATCGAACGGTCGAACGAGATATCGGGGCTGTCGTTGCGCGAGATGATGCTTTTCGCCGTCTCTTCGATAACATCCGTTTTGAAAGAGTCGAGCAGGCTCAAGCTATCCCAGCCATCGTCAGTAGCTTGGCGAGTCTCGTGCTCGAACCGCCCGCTGGCGTTGGAACGAGCGCCGCGCCCGCGCCGAAGTTCGGCTGCAACCAGCCGCTGGTTTTCGATCGGGTATTCTGGATTTGCGGTTTGGTCCATGGGTCCGATGAAGCGCGTTTTGCTGCGATCACGTGACGCTACCGCAAACAAAAGAACAAATAAAGAACAAAATTCATAACTGGAGTGGCGTTCCGAGCTGGCATACTTCGCTGTAGCGCTTGTGAGCCCGCCCGCAGCCGTGCCAAAAAACACCCCATGATTTCCGTCGTGATCCCCGCACTCAATGCCGAGCGGCACCTGTCCGCAACGCTCACCGCGCTGGTGCCGCCGGCGATCGACGGCATTGTGCGCGAAGTCATTGTCGTCGATGGCGGTTCGGGCGATGCCACCAAAATGGTCGCTGAGCTTTCCGGCGCCGATATTGTTGAAGCGACGCCAGGACGCGGCGGCCAGCTGGCACAAGGCGCGGCGCGGGCGCGCTTTCCGTGGCTCCTGTTTCTGCACGCCGACACAGTTCTCCAGTACGGCTGGGAGCGCGACGCCGTCGCATTCATGCGCAGCGTCGATCTTGGCGAGCGGCCAGGCGCCGCGGCGGTGTTTCGCTTCCGTCTCGACGACAAGGGCTTTGCCCCACGAGCGCTAGAATCGGTCGTTCGGGCGCGCTGCCGTTTGCTCGGATTGCCTTACGGCGATCAGGGCTTGCTAATCTCGCGCCGCCTGTTCGACGACATCGGCGGCTATAAGAATTTGCCTATCATGGAAGACGTCGACATCGTGCGCCGCTTGGGCCGCAAGCGCGTGGCGTTTCTCGACGCGGTCGCGACCACGTCGGCGGATCGCTATCAGCGTGACGGCTATATTGCTCGCGGCCTGCGCAATCAGTTGTGCCTAGCTCTCTATAGCGCGGGGCTACCTGTCGAACGGGTCGCGCGGCTCTACGGCAATGCGACGCCGGCGCCGTGAGGGCCGCCGCGTTCGCGCCTCGCCTTGTCATCATGGTCAAGGAACCGGTTGCGGGCCGCGTCAAGACGCGCCTCGCACGTGGCATCGGCGCGGTTGGCGCGGTCGGAGCTTACCGCGCGATGCTCCAGTCGATCGCGGCGCGTCTCGCTGGCGACGCGCGCTGGGAGGCGCTATTTGCGGTATCGCCAGACGTAAGCGTTGCGAGCCACATGCTGCCTGTCCCGAGCGCACGCTTCAAGCAAGGCGGCGGCGATCTCGGCAAAAAGCTGCAGCATATCTTTGACATCCTACCGCCCGGACCTGTCGTCGTCATCGGCACCGATGTTCCAGGCATTGCGGCGTCCGATATCGCGGACGCATTTGCGGCGCTCGGCTCTCACGACGCGGTGTTTGGACCTTCGCCCGATGGCGGTTATTGGCTCGTTGGCATGAAACGGCGGCCGCATGTACCGCGCGCGTTCGACAATGTGCGCTGGTCGAGCAAA
>JANNSR010000176.1:0-1844 GCA_031402935.1 Hyphomicrobium sp.
AGCATGAACCCATGTGGGTTCGGAGGTGGGGGTGCTAGGCGCCTGAGCCGAGGCAGGCACCCTTGCGAAGACCCGGTGTTGGATCAGTTCGTCGAGGGTGCGCGCGACGACGTCTTCTTTCCAGTAGTCGATGTGCCCGCCGGCTTTCATGACGCGGTTTTGGATCGAAAGCCGTCCGGGGTCTTTGATGCGCCCTCCGATATAGTCGTCGACGCGGTAGAGATTGACCCAGCAGCGCAGCGTGCGACGGAAGTCTTCAGGCACTTCGAACTCGGGCGCATACTCGTGAAAATAGTTCTGGTAGATTGTGCCGAGCGGCGAGCCAAGTGTCAGCAGCGCCGGCGTCGCGCCGCCGATCGCGGCGTAGCCCGGGCCAGCGGTTCTCAGATAGTCGTAAGCGACGATCGACCCCTGGCTGTGCGCGACAAAGATGACATCGTCGAATTTCTCGTCTTTGACGTGTTTTTCGAGCAGCGTCACGAGCCGTCGCTGAATACGCTCGCGCCGCGGCCGGTCGGACTGGATCTGAAACAGCGCGGGCAGGTATTTTGCAGCCGTTTCCCGGCGCGGCATGTAGTGGTGGTCGATCAGATCGCGGGCGATATGCACGATGTTTGATACCCGGTGCCCGAAGAACAGTGGCACGATCAGCGCCAGCGCCGCGGCCGCAGGCAGAAATACGCCACGGAACGCAACGAAACGGGGGTCCTTTTCAAGCTCGGGCTGCAGCAGCACGAGCGCGATGACGGCAAAAAATGCTAAAATCAAAAGCGTCACCAGAAACGGACTGAACAGAAGCCGCGGCATGCGCCGGGCGTTGCGCTCGAGCCGCTGCGCCAGCTTCTCGCCCTCAAGCTTTTTTGTGCCCGCATGGGCCAGGACGCTACGAAGTTGCATCAGCGCCAGCGCCGCAATGATCATGATGACGACGGTCAATGTCGCAGCGACATAGATGAATTTGAAGCGCGAGATCCAGTCAGGGTGGATGTCGGACAAATGGAACAACTCGAGGACGTCGTTATTTTTCGCGAACGCCGCCTGGATCTTGTCTTTGACCGCAACGATGCTTTGATCGGAGACAAGCGTGTTGATCGCGGCATTCCCTTCGGCCCGGTTCAACATCGGGTAGAGAACGGTGACGACAATCGTCACCCAGAGCATGAACTGCAGGATCAGAATTGCAACGCTCGTCGAAATGACGGCGCTTTCGGCCCGGGTTCGCCTATTGCGCGCAAACACCCAGCCTAAAAACAAGATTGCCAAACAAACCAGCAGCAGAATACCCCAGCCGCGCCATAGCCAGATAATGACTTTATAGAGCCCGCTGATATAGCAGTCCTCAGGAAGCAAGCATTTGGCCGCCTCCTTGGCTTCGCTCGGAAAAAACTGGAATGCGTCGAGCGACCAGACTTCGTCGAGCACCGGCAGCAGGATGCTGACGTAGTCGAGCACGAACAGGCCGGCTGCAACAAAGGCGCCCCAAACGACGAGGTCGTACCACGTGAAATCCTGGAACTTCAGGATGCGGTAGAACAAGTAGATGGCGCTCAGCACAAGCAACGCTTGCACGATCAGGAACTTCCAGTGCGCATTGTCGGCAGCGAAACGCAGCCCGTTCGGTTCGAACAGCAGCACCGTGCAGATCGCCGACGTTGCAATCGTCAGCGCCGCGATCGGCCCGCGCAAAATCCACGCCGCAAACAGCAGAATTTTCCGGACAACGAACGATGACGCATCGCCGCCGCGCGACAACATTGCATCGACGAGGTGGTGCGATTCGAATATCACCCGGAACAGCCCGAGCAGCGTGTTGATGCGGCCAGGATCGAGCATCGTCGTGTCGG
>JANNSR010000177.1:0-18704 GCA_031402935.1 Hyphomicrobium sp.
GATAATCGCCGCCGGGGCGTTCGGTTCGGAGGCACCACTTCCTTCTCCGCCGCTGGGCCGCTATAGCTGCTTCCCACGCACCCCCTGGGACGATAGATGCCTCTGCTTCTTCTTGTCTGCATCGGCGGCGCCATTGGCGCAGGCCTTCGTTTCCTTGTGAACCAGGCCTGCGCCGGCCGGGAGATCGCGCTCGCCGGCGCGGCGGTCTTTCCGTGGGCGACGCTGACGGTCAATGTTGTTGGCGGATTTCTGATGGGCGTCGTTTTCGTCGTCATCCACGAGCGGCTCGGCGGCAGTCCCGAATGGCGGGCGTTTCTGGCGACCGGCATTCTTGGCGGGCTGACAACGTTTTCTGCGTACTCGCTCGACATGATGCAATTGTTGAACGACGGCGGTATCAGCATGCGCTTTCTCGGCTACACGGCCGGGTCGGTCGTGCTGGCGTTTGCAGCCCTCGCCGCTGGAATGGCGCTGACGCGCGCGGTGCTGGCATGACGGCGGCAAGCGAAGCCAAACCAAATCTCAAGGTCGAGACCCTGCGCGTCGAAGGCAGCGAGGCCGACATGCGCGTTGACCGCTGGTTCCGAGTCCACTTTCCCGAGGTCGGCTACACGTATCTGCAAAAGCTGCTGCGCTCAGGGCAAGTCCGCGTCGATAGCAAGCGGGCTCAGGCCAACGACAGATTGACGGCGGGCGCTGAAATCCGCGTGCCGGCCATCGTTAGGCAACCGAAAAAGGTTGGGCCGAGTGCGGGCAGCGGATTGAAGGCAACGCTCGGCGTGTCGAAGGGCGACCGCGATGCGATCGAAAAGATGATCCTTTACGAAGACGATTATGTTCTCGTGCTCAACAAGCCGTTCGGCCTCGCGGTGCAGGGCGGCACCGGCACCAAGAAGCATGTTGACGGCATGCTTGAAGGCATGGCCGACCGCTTCGGCGGCGAGCGCCCGCGCCTCGTGCATCGCCTCGACCGCGATACGTCGGGCGTACTGCTGGTTGCCAAAACGCGCGACGCCGCAGCCAAGCTCGGCAAGACCTTCCAGACCCGCTCGGCGGCGAAGACGTATTGGGCACTGGTCAAAGGCGTACCGAAACCGCCGCAGGGGAAAATAGAAGCCGCGCTTGTTAAAGCGTCAGGCCCCGACGGTGACCGCGTGCGCAAGGCGCTTCCGGGCGAGCAGGCCGTCGCCATGCACGCGACGACGCATTATTCGGTCATCGACCGTATCGCCAATAAGGCGTCGTGGGTGTCGCTGAAGCCCGTCACGGGACGTCAGCATCAGTTGCGCGCCCACATGCACATGATCGGCCACCCAATCGTCGGCGACAACAAGTACGAAGGCGACGTCAACATGCCGGCCGAGAATATCGAAAAAAAGCTACACCTGCACGCCCGCCGCCTGATCATTCCGCACCCGAAAACCGGCGCCAAGGTCGATGTCACGGCGCCGTTGTCATCGCATATGCTGATGACGTGGGAGTTGCTCGGCTTCGATCCGGACATGTTCGGAGCGAAAGACGAATGACCCTCGTCATTTTCGATTGCGACGGCACCATCGTCGATAGCCAGGGCGGCATCGTCTTGTCGATGGATCACGCCTTCCGCTCGCTGCGTATGACGCCGCCGACGCGGGCGCAGACGCTAGCTGTCGTCGGCTTGTCGTTGCCAGAGGCCTTCAGCGTCCTGGCGCCGGAAGCCGAATATGAGACGCGCCGCGATCTGGCCGAGCGCTACAAGGGTGCGTTCCGAGAACTCGATCGCGATCCGGCCGATACCGAGGGACTGTATCCGGGCTGCAAGGACGTCATCAATGCGTTCGCGGCTCGCAGCGATTTCCACCTTGGTATCGCGACGGGCAAATCGCGCCGCGGCGTTGACCGGTTGCTCGAAGCGGAAGGCTGGCAGATGCATTTTGCGACGATTCAAACGTCCGACGATCATCCCTCAAAGCCGCACCCGTCGATGATCCTGCGGGCGATGCTCGAAACCGGCGCGCAGCCATTGAACACCGTCATGATCGGCGACACGACTTACGATATCGAGATGGCGCGGGCGGCCGGCGTCGGCGCTATCGGTGTCACGTGGGGCTATCACCACCGCGACGAATTGCGAGAGGCTGGAGCCCACATCATCATTGAGGACTATGTGGCGCTGCCCGCCGCCCTCGACCGGGTTCTCGCCGCCTTGAGCCAGCCTGCATGAGTGATAAAGCGCACAGCAACGGCGGAGCCGCCAGCGGCGCGCCGAAGGGTCCGATCACCGACACGATGAAGAAGCCGCGCGCCAAGCGGTTTTACAAAGAGGCAACGGCCGGCCCTGAGGTGCCCTTCCAGATCCTGCTCGATAGGCGCGCCGTCAAAACACCGAAAAAGCGGGCGCTGGTTTTGCCAACGCGGGCGCTCAGCGTTGCGGTCGCCGCCGAGTGGGCGGCACAGGGCGCGATGATCGAGCCCGGCACCATGCCGCTGACACGCTTTGCCAACACCGCGATCGACGCGGTAGCAGACAGCCTCGACAGCGTGGCGGGCGACATCGTCGCGTTCGCGGGCAGCGATCTGCTGTGTTACCGCGCGGAGGCTCCGCTGGAATTGCAACAGGCGCAAGGCGTGCGCTGGGACCCGGTGATTGCCTGGGCACGCGAAGCGCTGGGCGCGCGCTTAAACGTCGTCAATGGCGTCATGCCGGTCGAGCAACCGCCAGCCGCGCTGTCGAAGATTGCCGAGGCCTTGCTGCCGCCCGATGCGTTTCGATTGACCGGGCTGCACGTGTTGACGACGCTGACAGGGTCGGCGCTGCTGGCGCTGGCGCACGCGCGCGGGTTCCTCTCAGGCGTTGAAACCTGGGCGGCGGCGCATATCGACGAGGATTACCAGATCAGCCTGTGGGGCGACGACGCTGAAGCTGAGAACCGCCGCAAGCTGCGCCGCGCCGAGTTCGATGCGGCGAGCGCATTTCTTGACTTGTTGCGTGACACACAAAAGACAGCCTCACAGGAATAATCGTATGGACCTGACCGAGTTGCCAGGGAGCGCAAGCCATGCTTGCCGATGTCCAATGGCTTGTTTTGATAGCACTTGTTACCGGCGTTTTGCTGTATCGGAGCGCTGTTCGCCGCAAGGCGCAAGACCGCAGATCGCAGACATCGCCCGATGGCAGCGCTTCGTCCCAGCAGCCCGACCCGTACGGGATTCTAGCGATGGACGGCAGTGGCCCGGCGAGGACGCGCGATCGCCGCGCCGCCGATGACCGCGCCGATGGCGACCGTGCCAATGACTCGAGTGACGGAGATGGCGGCGGGGGTGACGGCGGCGGCGATTAGTGATTGCCGCCACAAACCGGGCGGGACGCGCAGAAGTCTTGCCGGACTCGTTGTTCGGCGCGACACTTCGGCGAACTGATTCGGCCACCTGCGAGCCCGCGCCGTTATGCTCACCGCCCCGCGCATTCCCGAACTGGCGCAACGCGACCGCTTCGTGCGCCGCGCTGTCAGCCAGGGCCGGGTGCTGACGCTGGCGGATGAAGAGAGCGCGTCCGTTCCTTCGCAGAAAATCGCCAACCGCACCGTGCAACTGTTCTGGTCGAGCCCGATTGAAGCCAAGCGCTGGGCGGAAGCCTTGACGGGTGAAGCCAACCTGCAGGACATTCCGCTGACGACGTTTGCCGCCGATATCCTGCCGGGTCTGGCCGCCGCCAAGGGCCTCGTCGGGGCCGACTGGGTCGCCGATCCGATCGAAGCCGAGGTCGATCCCCTGGACTTGGTGTTGCGCTTGAAAAAAGGATCCGTGCCGCGCTTCCTGAAAACACTCGCCGATAAGGGCGAGGTGTTCCTGGTTGCAGATGACAACGGGCCACATTTGCAAACGGCGCGGCGGCGCGGCGGCGACGTCAGCCTCGTGCATGTGTTCGCTTCGCGCTCGGAAGCCGAGCGATACATGAAGCGCAGCGGGGCTAAGCGCATCATCGCCGATCCGTTCGCGGACTTCCTTGCCTCGACAATTCCATGGGCCGCCGCGAGGGGTCACGCCATCGCGCTTGAGCCGATAGCGGGCGCTGGCATCATCGACGTCCCGGCCAGCGATTTCGCGGCGCGCTTGGCTGCGGCATAAGCCGGACTTGTCATCCCGGACAAGCGACGGCCGTTGAAAGCTCTGATTTTGCGCGATGCGCAATCCGTCGCGCGATCCGGGACCGAGAGCTTGCAGCACCGATCCAGGAACGGTCCGTGCTCCAACCCTGGGTCCCGGCTCTTCGCTGCGCTTCGGCTCGCCGCGCAGGCGCTTGCGCAGCGGGCCGGGATGACACGTGGCGTGGCGGCTTACCCCACTCGCGACATCTGGGCGTTTGCGCCCTGGTTTGGCCATGCTAGAGAGCCCGTTCCATGTCCGCGAGCGCTGGCGGCCGGCTCTCCGCAAGGACTGTCTCCAGCGCCAAAAAGAGTGCATCCCCATGAAAGACATCATCGACGAGCTTGAGAAGCGCCGCGACAACGCCCGCCTCGGCGGCGGTCAGGCCCGCATCGACAGTCAGCACGGCAAGGGCAAGCTGACGGCGCGCGAGCGGGTCGACCTGCTGATGGACGAGAATTCGTTCGAGGAGTTCGACATGTACGTCGAGCACCGCTGCATCGAGTTTGGCATGGAGAAAACCAAAATACCGGGCGACGGCGTCGTCACCGGCTGGGGCACGATCAACGGCCGCGTCGTCTACGTCTTCGCCAAGGACTTCACCGTCATGGGCGGCTCGCTCAGCCAAAGCCACGCCCGCAAGATGACCAAAATTCAAGACCTCGCGCTGCGTAACCGCGCCCCGATCATCGGTCTGTTCGATGCCGGCGGCGCCCGCATTCAAGAGGGCGTCGACGCGCTCGGCGGCTATGGCGAAGTGTTCACCCGCAACGTCATCGCGTCGGGCGTCGTGCCGCAGATTTCCGTCATCATGGGCCCGTGCGCCGGCGGCGACGTGTACTCGCCCGCCATGACCGACTTCATCTTCATGGTCAAAGACACGAGTTACATGTTCGTCACCGGGCCTGATGTGGTCAAAACCGTGACAAATGAAAACGTGACGGCGGAAGAACTCGGCGGCGCCAAGGTTCACACGACAAAATCGTCGATCGCCGACAAAGCCTACGAGAACGACGTCGAGGCGCTGCTGCAAATGCGCCGCCTGATGGATTTCCTGCCGTCGAACAACAAGGCCGGCGTGCCGGAGATCATGTGCGGCGACAGCCCCGACCGCCTCGATCATTCGCTCGACACGCTGATCCCCGACAACCCGAACAAACCCTACGATATGCGCGAGCTGATCTCGAAGGTCGTGGATGAAGCCGACTTCTTCGAGATCCAGGACGCTTACGCGAAGAACATCATCACCGGTTTTGCCCGCATGGAAGGCCGCACCGTCGGCATCGTCGCCAACCAGCCGCTGTTTCTCGCCGGCGTGCTCGACAGCGACGCGTCGCGCAAGGCCGCGCGGTTTGTGCGCTTCTGCGATTGTTTCGATATCCCGATTGTGACGTTCGTCGATGTGCCCGGATTCCTGCCCGGCACGGCGCAGGAATACGGCGGCCTGATCAAGCACGGCGCCAAACTGCTGTTCGCGTTTACGCAAGCGACCGTTCCGAAAGTCACCGTCATCACCCGCAAGGCCTACGGCGGCGCTTACGACGTCATGTCGTCAAAGCACATCGGGGGCGACGTCAACTACGCCTGGCCGACTGCCGAGATCGCGGTCATGGGTGCCAAGGGTGCTGCCGAAATTCTCTATCGCGCCGACCTGGCCGACCCGGAAAAGATCAAGTTGCGCATCGACGAATATCAAAAGCGGTTCGCCAACCCGTTCGTGGCGGCCGAGCGCGGCTACATCGACGAGGTCATCACGCCGTCAGCAACGAGGAAGCGCGTCTGCCGGGCGCTGAATATGCTGCGCACCAAGCAGGTCGAAACGCCGTGGAAAAAGCACGACAATATACCTTTGTGATGCGCTCACGGGCCGTACCGCTCAATCGATCTTTGATCGATTGAACTGGCCCTCCGCGGGGGCGGCGCTTGCGCCGTCGCCCAGTCGGGCTCACGGCCGATGGCCGAAGTTTCTGTGGAACTGCTATCACCGCCGTCTTCCCCGCGCTGACGCCGTTGCGGCGTCAGGTCTCCGGCGGGGATCCATCCAAGCCAGCGATCGCGCTTCGAACAGCAACCTTGACTGGATGTTCGCCTCCGCGACTATGAAGGTACGTTGAAAATATAGCCAACCCACCGCTGTCATCCTCGGGCTTGTCCCGTGGACCCATGCTCAACATGCCCGGTCAAGGCTGGATGTGCCGCTCGATGGATCCTCGGCATAAAGCCGAGGATGACAACTTAGCAAACGCTATAAATATGCGTGCCACGCCCCCACGCCCCCGCGCCTTAACCCTCAATTTTTATGCTTTCCCGCAACGTCCCGATAACCACGTGCAGTGCGAAACGCTCAACGTTTGAAACGAGCAGGCGTAGACTCCTCGACATGTGTCGCGACTTTTTCTCGCGACTTGCCTTTGAGGAGGTTGCATCCATGCTCAAGCGTACATCCCTTGCCGCCACACTGGCGCTGGCGACGCTCGTCGCGCTTCCGGCAGCGTCGCAGGCCGGTCACGTAAAACGCGATTGCCTTGGTCTCGACCGCGCCGGTCATCACATGGTTCGCGCTCTCAATGATGTTGGGCGCGCGGTCGTGCGCGTTGGCGATCGCTTGCTCGGCTTGCTTCGATGCGACAAGCGCCGGATGTAAAGTTGCGGCGCGGACTGCGTCAAAAACTGAATAGCGGCGCGCATCACTGCGCGCCGCCAGAATTCGTGCGGTTAACGGCCGGTCACTAGTCGTTCAACGGCTTTATTCCGCCGGGTTGGCCGGGACCTGGATGTCAACGCCGGGTGCTTGCACGCGCACGCCGCTGTCGTCCTTCTCGATCGTTGTGTACGGCGCCTCGACCTTCACATCGCCGCCCGCCTTTTCCTCTTCGAACTGCACACCCGGCGCGGTGATGGACGCGTTTCCGGGTTCCTTGGCCGGCTCAACGGCGGGAGCGGTCGTGACGCCAACCGCCGGGACCGGCGCTGGTGCGTCGTAGGTCGCCGCGATCACGGCAACGGAGACGGCGGCAAGCACCGCTGCGGCGCCGAAGTAGATAGTGCTGCGATCGGTCATGATTTATCCTTTCGTCAGTCAAAGAGCTTGGACGAATGAAGAAAACGCAGAACGGTCGCTAGGGTTCCTGTGCACCAATGTCG
This sequence comes from Hyphomicrobium sp., assembly GCA_031402935.1. Lineage (GTDB taxonomy): Bacteria > Pseudomonadota > Alphaproteobacteria > Rhizobiales > Hyphomicrobiaceae > Hyphomicrobium_B. The sequence goes on from JANNSR010000177.1 coordinate 7,270, forward strand.
CAGGCGCAGATTTATACAACCTCGTTTGTCACCGCGACGAGGCGGTCGAGGGCTGCCGCCGCGCGGCCCGAGTCGATTGAGGTTTGGGCGCGGGCAACGCCATCTTCAAGGCCGCGCGCTTTGCCGGCGACAATCAAAGCCGCGGCCGCATTCAGCACGACGATATCGCGATAGGCGCCGGTTTCGCCTTGCAGCAGGTTGCGTAGCGCGGCAGCGTTTGTTGCGGCGTCGCCGCCTTTGAGAGCTGCGATCTCGGCGCGCGGCAATCCGGCATCCTCGGGCGTCACTTCGAAAACGGAAATCACGCCGCCGTGCAGTTCGGCGACCGTCGTGGCGCCGGTCGTTGTCAATTCGTCCATGCCGTCGGCGCCGTGCACGACCCAGGCGTGCTGACTGCCGAGATTTTTGAGAACCTCCGCAATCGGCTCAACAAGTTTGCGATCGTAAACGCCGAGCACCTGTCGCGTGACGCCGGCTGGATTGCAAAGCGGCCCGAGCAGGTTGAACAGCGTGCGCAGCCCAAGGTCGGCGCGGATCGGCGCCCAGGTCTTCATCGCCGGGTGATACAGCGGCGCCCACAAGAAACCGACGCCCGAATCTGAAATCGCGCGGCTGACGGCAACGGGCGGCACGTCGAGCTTGACACCTAGGGCTGCCAGCACATCCGACGCACCCGACAGCGATGTCACCGCGCGGTTGCCGTGCTTAGCGACGATTGTTCCCGCGCCAGCCGCGACGAAGGTCGCCGCCGTCGAGACGTTATAGGTGCCGTGGCTATCCCCTCCAGTGCCGACGATATCGACCGCGCCTGGCGGCGCATCAACCGTCGTCATGCGGGCGCGCAGGAATTTGGCGGCACCCGTGATCTCGCCGATGGTTTCGCCGCGCACGCGCAACGCCATCAGGAAGGCGCCCATCGCAACGGGCGGCGCCACGCCCGACATCAGCAGGTCGAGCGCATCGCGCATCTCGTCTTCGGAAAGACGCTCGCCGTCGGCGACGCGGGTCATCAGGCGTTTGAGGGCGCGGGCGGGCATTATTTCGTTCTCGAGAGTTGACGCCAACAGCCACTTCTCCCTCCCCCTCGACGGGAGAGGGGCGGGGAGGGGGTGGAGCACAATTGGCGGAGATGGGGGACTCCCCCCACCCCAGCCCTCCCCCACAAGGGAGGAGGGAGGGCTCGGGAGAAATCACGCGCATGGATATGGTTCATGCAGCTTTGCGCGCTTTGGGTTTGAAACCGGCGAGCGTGAGGAAATTTGCCAGCAGCGCGTGGCCCTGTTGCGATGCGATGCTTTCGGGGTGGAACTGCACGCCATGTACGGGATGCGTCTTGTGTTGCAGGCCCATGATGATGCCGTCCGCCGTCTCGGCCGTGATCTCGAGGCAATCGGGCAGCGACGAGCGCTCGACGATGAGGGAATGATAACGCGTGATCTCGAACGATTTCGGCAGGCCTTTGAACACGCCCTTGCCGGTGTGCGTGATCGTTGACAGTTTGCCGTGCATCGGTTGGGCTGCGCGGATCACCTTACCGCCGTACGACTGCCCGATCGACTGGTGCCCGAGGCAGACGCCGAGCAGCGGAATGACCGGTCCGGCTTTCTTGATCAGATCGAGGCAGACGCCGGCTTCGTTCGGCGTGCAGGGCCCGGGCGACAGCACGATGGCTTTCGGCTTCTTGGCGATGACCTCATCCGCTGAAATCTTGTCATTGCGGATGACAACACTTTCCGCGCCAAGCTCGCCGAGGTAGTGGACGAGATTGTAGGTAAAGCTGTCGTAGTTATCGATCAGGATCAGCATGTGATGTGCTCTGCAAAACGATGACGTCGTAGTGCCGCCTTAAGGCTTAGGCGTCAAGCACGGTCCTTGGGTGTCATGAAGGCATCGAGGTGGCCGGATTGAACATCGAGACCGGCCCAGGCGGCCGCCGGAAAGCTCAAGACGGCCAGTGCGCCGGTTGGAAATTTTTCCCTCAAGCGGGTTAACTGGCGGGCATCGCCCGACACCGCAAGTTGGGCCGCGAGCGTGTGCAGCCCAGGGTTATGGCCGACCACCATGAGGCAGGTTGCGGGGCCTGAGACGTGGCGGACACGCGCGAGGATGTCGCCGGCAGCAGCGAGGTACAGGCTTTGATCGAAGACGATGGCCGGCTGAGCCGCACCCGCGAAGGGCTCGATGCGGGCCAGCGTCTCGCGCGTGCGCTTGGATGGCGAGCACAAAACGGCGTCGGGAAAAAAACTCATCGATGCCAGCACGCGCCCCATGACGGCAGCGGCGTGACGCCCGCGGTCGTTCAGCGGCCGGTCGAAATCGTCGAGGCCGGGATCGTCCCAGCTCGATTTGGCGTGACGAAGCAGTGCCAGTTTCAGCATTGGATACAACATGAAGGGGCTGCAGAATTGCGCGCGCGCCCTATATAGCAGATCGCAGGCGAACGGCGATGCCGTGTTAACCCGCATTATGCACGGCAGGATGACAGGCGAATGGACTATCTGACCGGCGCGATTTCTTGGCTGTTTTGGACCCTCATCGCGATTGTGATGTGGGTGCTGTCGTACGTGTTCTGGATTGTTGTGTGGCTTATCTTGCCGCTTGCAATTGCAGCCTTCGTCGCCGTGCGTGTCGCCGAGAAAGTCTTTGGCGGGACGGTCGTGCGAGCCTGGGTCAAAACCCAATCGATGAAATTCGGCGCTGGCGCTTGGGTGCGCGCGCGGCGGCTGCTATTTGCGCTCGGCGTGCTGCCGGTGCGCGTGCTGCTGTGGTTCGTCGTCTATGCCGTTTGGCACAGCCTCGTCAGTCTGCTGTGGCGGCCGAAATGGCAGCCGTGGCAGCGGGCCTGGGACAAGCGCTGGAAGGCGCCGCAAACGACGCCAAGCGGGCGGCGGATGGCGAAGGCGTAACTGGCGGAGCGATATCGTTGGCGGCCTGCTGATTCAACCCTGCAACAAGCGCTCGTACTCGCCGTGAATTCCGATCCAGAACCACGTGATCGTATCGTGCTCGAGAATCCCGAGAGCCCGATATCTAATTCCGATCCGGACCGAGTAGACCGGCTCCGTCGAATCGACGAGCTTGAAGTTCAGAGACGGGTAAGCCGGATCGGTGGCAAAGCGTTCATAAGCTTGACGGGCTTGGGCTTGCACATCTTCCGGTAATCGGTTGAAGTGTTGCCAGAACTTGCGCGTCGTCTGCGACTTCATTCGGACGTTTTAATTGAAGGATCTCGGTTGAAAACGTCGCCGCTCTTGATATCGCTGCGGGCTTCGGCGGCAAGGCGGGCGAGAGTGGACTTTGAGCGGGGATCGCTAAGAAGCTTGTCCCATTGCGTATCGGCTTCAAACCGGTCGAGCATTTCGCGTGCGATCGCCTCCTGCTCGGCGTCAGGAAGCTTCGAGAGTGCGGCTATTGCTTTGTTGAGCCATGCATTCATTTGAGCATTATATCCGATATTGCTGCGCAAGTCATCGGTGCGTGTGAAATTACCCGAACGCGCCGCCGTTGCCGCTTGGTGACCCCTTGGCGCTCTTTGCCGCAAAGTGCACGGCCTCTTCCGCCGCGCGAATGATGGCTTTGGCTTTGTTGATGCATTCCTGCTGCTCGTTTTCAGGGATGCTGTCGTTGGTGATGCCCGCACCCGCTTGAACGTGCAGCACGCCGTCCTTCAGAATAGCGGTCCGCAGCACGATGCAGGTGTCGAGTTCGCCACCGGCTGAAAAATACCCAACGCACCCGGCGTAAGGACCGCGTTTTGCGCGTTCGAGGCCGGCGATGATTTCCATGGCGCGAACTTTCGGCGCGCCCGACACGGTGCCGGCCGGAAAGCCGGCCATCAGCGCGTCGATGGCGTCGTGTTTCGTATCGTCCAAACGCCCGATCACGTTCGAGACGATGTGCATGACGTGGCTGTAGCGCTCGATGACGAACTGGTCGGTGACAGCGACCGTGCCGGTTGCCGCCACGCGGCCGACGTCGTTGCGGCCGAGATCGAGCAGCATCAGGTGCTCGGAGCGCTCCTTCGGGTCGGCAAGCAGCGCGCGGGCAAGGTCTTTGTCTTCGGCCTCTGTTGCGCCGCGCCTTGTGGTTCCAGCAATCGGCCGGATCGTGACTTCGCCATCGCGGACGCGGACCAGAATTTCCGGGCTGGAGCCAATGAGCGCAAAATCTCCGAAATCGAGGTGAAACAGGAATGGCGACGGGTTCAACCGCCGCAGCGCCCGGTATAGCGCGAACGACGGCAGCGCAAACGGCGCCGAAAAGCGCTGCGACAGCACGACCTGGAAAATATCACCGGCCCTGATGAACTCTTTGGCCTTGGCGACCATCGCCAGATACTCGGCCGGCGTTGTATTCGAGACCGGCTCCGGCAGCGTCAGTGTCTCGTCGCCCGCAGCGTGACCGAGCGGCAGCGGGGCGTCGAGGTTTGCAACGATTGTTGCAAGGCGTTTGCGCGCAGAAGCATAGGCGTCCGCTGCTGCAACGTCCGGTTCGGGGCGCACCGGCGTCACCACGATCATCTCGTCTTTGACGCTATCGAAAATCAGCATCAACGTCGGTCGGATCAGGATCGCGTCGGGCACGCCGAGCGCGTCGGGCGTCATCTCCGGCAGCGCTTCGATCAGGCGGACCGTATCGTAGCCCATGTATCCGAAGGTTCCAGCCGCCATCGGCGGCAAGCCCTCAGGCAGCGCGATCGCGCTCTCGGCGAGCAGCGCGCGTAGCGACAAAAGCGTTGGGCGCGCGTCGGGCTTGAAAGCATCCGCTTGCGTGGATGGCGCTCGGTTGATCTCAGCCGACGCGCCGTGCGCGCGCCAGATCAGATCCGGCTCAAGACCGATGACCGAATATCGCCCGCGTGTGGCGCCGCCTTCGACCGATTCCAGCAGGAAACTCATCGGCCGTTTGCTGGCGAGCTTGAGATACGCGGAAACCGGCGTTTCGAGATCGGCAATCAGCCGCGTCCACACAACCTGTGGCGCGCCGCCGTCATAGGTTTTGGCGAAGGAATCGATCGCCGGGTTCAGCGTTTCGGCAAAGCGGGCGTCTGCATCTCGGCATCGTGCTGCCGCCGAGGGATTTTGCTCCGGCACCTTAGGCCCCACGCCCCTTACTCGCTCGTGACGCCGAGGGCGCCGCGCAGTTCGGCCTCGTTGATGCTGGCGTTCAATCGCCGCTTCAGGCTCTCGGTATATTCGCCGAGCATCTGGTTGGCGAGATCGTCGGCGAGGCTTTTGGTGAGGGCAGTGCGCTGCTCCGCCGTAGGCTCGGGTGCCGGCGTAACGTCGACAACGCGGAAGATGCTCTGCGACTGGTTGTCGACCGTCGGCGCGATAGACGCCTTGCCCTTAGTCAACACGAACGCTTGCGCCACCGCCGCCTCCGAAAGCCCTTGCGGGTTGGTGGTGCGGTTGACGGGCGGCGACGTCTCGGCCTTGCCGCCGCTGGCAGCCTCGATCACGCTCATGGCTTCGCCGGCGTTGACGCGCTCGACGAGTTTCACGGCCAGTTCGCTGACAAGCCGCGCCTTCTCAGTGGCCATATATTTGGCTTTGACTTGATCCTTGACCTCTTCGAAGGCCCGCTGCTTTGGCGGCTCTGTCGATAGCAAGTTGACCCAGGCAAAACCGCCGCCGGTCAATTCGATCGTCTGCTCGTCCGAGCCGACATCGGGCGCGAAGGCTTGGGCCGCGATTTTGGGCGTGTCGGGCGAGTTGAACGCCGGCTTGCCGTCGGGACCGAGGCCTTTGCTGTCCGACGCCGCGATTTCGACGAACGACAGTTTCAGAAGCTCGGCGACTTCCTTCAAGGTCTTGCCGCTCGCGCGGTTGTCGTCGATCTCGTCGTGGGTCTTCTGAAGTAGCAACTTTGCCTTCTCGGACGCCAGCTTGTCCTTGACCTGATCCTTGACGTCGGCAAGCGTTTTGATGACGCCGGGCTCGATCTGCGTGACGCGGAGTATGACCGTCGCGAACCGGCCCTCGACGACGTCGGACGTCTTGTCCTTGGTCAGAGCGAAAGCTGCATCGGCGATCTTCGGGTCGATCAGTGCCTTTTTGGCAATGAGGCCGAGATCGACGTCGGTGTCCTTGGCGCCGGCATCCTTAGCAACATCGGCGAACGATTTTGAATCGTCATCGAGCGCCTTCTTGGCCGCGTCCGCCGCCGCCTTATCCTTGAAGGCGACCTGCTGCACGCGCCGCTGTTCGGGCGTGTCGTAGCTGTCTTTGGTGTCGGCGTAGGATTTAGTGATCTCGTCATCGCTGACCGCGACCTTCTTCTTCAGATCGTCAATCGTCAGCAATAGCACTTCGAACTTGCGGTACTCGGGCGACATGAACTGCGCTTTTGATGCCTCATAGAGTTCTTTGAGTTTGGTTTCGTCGGGATCAGCGACAGTCACCATCTTAGCAGCGTCGATCGTGACCCATTCGATGGTTCGCTTTTCTTCGTTGTAGCCGTTGACGAGATCGGCCAGCGGCTTTGGCACAGCGAGCCCGCCGACAAAAGCGCCGATTAGGTGGGTTCTCAGTTCATCCTTGCGTCGCAGGTTCATGAAGCCGCGCTCTGACAACCCTGCCTGGCGCAGCAGGTTATCGAAATACGCTTTTGAAAATTTGCCGTCGGGCCCGCGGAAGTCTTCGTCATCTTGAATGCCCTCAACCAGCGTCTTGTCGGAGAGCCCGAGGCCAAGTTCATTGGCATGGGCTTCGATCGCCGCGCCACCGACGAGTTGCGACATGACGCGCTTGTCGAGGCCAATGGCGCGCCCTTGTTCCGACGTTATGCGCTTGTTGGCTTCGCGCGAAAAGCGATCCAGCTCGTTCTGGTAGGCGCGCTTGAAGTCCTCGACCGGAATGCTGGTCGCGCCGACCGTCGCAATGGCACCGCGGCCCCAGCCGGTGAACACGTCGGCAACGCCCCAAATGGCGAAACTGAACACAAGGATGGCAAATAACAGTTTCGATACCCAAGTCTGGGCGCCGCGTCGCATGGCTTCGAGCATGAAGGTCTGACTTCCGGTTATGCGGCGCGCGCTTCGTCCAGGGGTGGACCGGCGCCGCGCCGTCGTGGATTTCGCTGTAGCCCGCGTGACGGGCCGTTTCGGCGTGATATGAAGCGCAGGCAGCAAAGGATTGCAAGCGCAGGCCGCGACCCGATTGGCAGGCCCGTTTAGGTGCTGAAATAGGCTGGCAAACGGGCTTCAAAACCGAGGGAAAGCCGGGATGGGTAGCGATGAGCGATAATGGACCGGCGATCCGGCCACTCGTGGTTGGAAATTGGAAGATGAACGGGCTCAAATCCGGGTTCAATGAGGCCCTCGGGGTGCGGGACGCCATCGCCGGGCCGATGGCAAAAATAGCGGCCGACGTCATGATTGCGCCGCCGGCAACCTTGCTGATGATGATGGCCGAGGTCTGCCGCGGCGGCCGTTTGCAATTCGCCGGGCAGGACTGCCATGCCAATGCCAGCGGCGCTCATACCGGCGATACCGCTGCCGAAATGTTGCGGGAAGCCGGCGCGTCAGCCGTCATCACGGGGCATTCGGAACGCCGCGCCGATCACGGCGAGACTGATGCGGTTGTCAGGGCCAAAGCAAGTGCCGCCCATCGCGCCGGCCTGACGGCGATCATCTGCATCGGCGAAACCCGGGCTGAGCGCGAAGCCGGATTGACGCTGGCCGTGGTGTCACGGCAACTCAAAGGCTCGGTGCCCGATGCTGCGACGGCCGCGAACGCGGTCATTGCCTACGAGCCGGTCTGGGCCATAGGCACAGGCCTAACGCCGACACTTGCCGACGTTGCGGAAGTCCACGCCGCCATCCGCCGCGATCTGGCCGCCCGCTTCGGCGCGGAAGGGCAAAATATCAGAATTCTTTACGGCGGCTCGGTAAAGCCCGATAACGCCAGCAGCCTGATGGGGGTCGCCGATGTCAACGGCGCTCTCGTGGGCGGCGCCAGCCTGAAAGCCAGCGATTTTCTTGCCATACTTCGTGCCTATGAGAGTTGAATGATGTCTGCGGTTCGAAAATTTTCTTGCGCATTGATCGTGCCGATGTTCGTGCCGGCAACGGCGCTGGCAACCGAACCGAAACTCGACGCTTTGACGTGCACCGAGCTGCGTCTAGAACATTTGAAATCCGTCGAACTCGGGCTTTACGCCGATTTCCAGCGCGGGCCGGAGTGGGCCAAGGCCAATTTGCTGCCCGAGCGGTTGCGCGATCTCGAACTTTTTATTCAACTCGACGAGCAGGTAAAATTCGGCTGCCGCGACGCCAAGTTGACGCTGGACGCCGAACGCGCCGGTGAAGCTGCAAAGCGTCTCGAGCTGAACCCCGATCTCGATCCAACGGCGCCGCTGCCGCCGGAGGCGACAGTCGCGCCTGGTCCAGGATCGGGCACCGCTGCGGCAGGTGCCGGCGAGCCGCCGGTCGAATTGCCGGCGTTTGGCGTTCCTGCGGGCGTACTGCCCCAACAAAAGCCAAAGTCGAAGCGAAAGCCCAAGGCTGCAACCGAGGTCAAACCGCCCCAGAATGCCGATACGGTCAAAAAGCCCCAGGCGGCAGACGCTTATGTGCCGTCGCCCGGCGCGACAACGCTCAATCCGCCGCTGACAGCGACGCCGCTGTCGCCGTAAGCGGTAAGGGCGCGGCCATGACACCGCTAGCCAGGGCTGGTTATCGTACCTTTGCTGGTGTAGAAGCCCTTCTTTCGGTTTAATCAGCGGCAATGCCGCCCAAGTTGGACGCATTTTCGATGGGCACCGTACTCCTCGTCATTCACCTTATGGTTGCGGCAGCTCTCGTCGGCGTCGTGCTGTTGCAGAAGTCCGAGGGCGGCGCCCTCGGCATGGGCGGTGGCGGCAGCGGCGGCTTTTTGACAGGACGCGGCACGGCGAACCTTTTGACGCGGGTGACGGCCGGTTTGGCTGCGGCATTTTTCGCAACCTCGATCCTGCTCAGCATCCTCGCCAAACAGACGGCGCCTGCAGGATCGGTGTTTGATTCCTCACAGCCGGCAACGGCGCCGGGTGAAACGGCGCCTGGCGCACCGGGCGATGCGACGAAACCGGCCGAAGGCCGCGGCGGCATTCTCGACAAGCTGCAAGGCGCGCCCGCGCCGGCCCCGGTCGAAGTTCCGCTGAACCGGTAGCCAAACCCTCACGGCATCGCCGCGACTTGCAGATCGTCCGCTATCCCGCTGTGGATGTGGCGATTTTGCCGCTTGGAGACTCTGGGGCCGGCGTGCGAAAGCCAAAGCCCATGCAGCGGTATATCTTCATCACCGGCGGCGTGGTCTCCTCACTTGGAAAAGGCCTCGCATCCGCCGCCCTTGGCGCGCTTCTACAAGCGCGCGGGTATTCGGTCCGGCTCAAAAAACTTGATCCATATTTGAACGTCGATCCGGGCACCATGAGCCCGTATCAGCACGGCGAGGTGTTCGTCACCGACGACGGAGCCGAGACAGACCTCGACCTCGGTCATTACGAGCGCTTCACGGGTGTTCCGGCGAAAAAATCCGACAACATCACGACCGGGCGCATCTACCAGGACATTCTGGCCAAGGAACGCCGCGGCGATTATCTCGGCGGCACCGTGCAGGTCATTCCGCATGTGACGGACGCCATCAAGCAATTTGTTCTGAACGGCAACGAGGACGTCGACTTTGTGCTGACCGAAATCGGCGGCACGGTCGGCGATATCGAGGGCCTGCCGTTTTTCGAAGCGATACGGCAATTGGGCAATGATCTGCCGCGCGGATCGGTGATTTACGTGCATCTGACGCTGATGCCGTACATCCCGTCGGCCGGCGAACTCAAAACAAAGCCGACGCAGCATTCGGTCAAAGAGCTGCGCTCGATTGGTATTCAGCCCGACATTCTGATGTGCCGCTCGGATCGCGACATCCCCGTCGGCGAGAGGAAGAAGATCGCGCTGTTCTGCAACGTGCGGCCCGAAGCGGTCATTCAGGCGCTGGACGTCGCCTCGATCTACGACGTGCCGCTGGCCTATCACCGCGAGGGGTTGGATCGCGAAGTGCTGGCCGCATTCAATATTACAGGCGCGCCAAGTCCAAATCTGACGCGCTGGGAAACGATTTCGCGCAACATCTCAGCCCCCGAGGGCGAGGTTAGGATCGCGATTGTCGGCAAGTACACTGGTCTCAAGGACGCTTACAAATCCTTGACCGAAGCGCTTGTGCATGGCGGCATCGCCAACCGCGTCAAGGTCAAGCTTGAGTGGATCGAAGCGGAAGTTTTTGAACACGAAGATCCCGCCCCCCATCTCGAAGGCGTCGATGGCATCCTGGTGCCGGGCGGCTTCGGCGAGCGCGGTGCGGAGGGGAAAATCTTAGCTGCCAAATTCGCACGCGAGCGCGGTGTACCGTATTTCGGCATTTGCTTCGGCATGCAGATGGCGTGCTTGGAAGCGGCGCGCAATCTCGCCGGCATTCGCGATGCGAGTTCCACCGAGTTTGGTCCGAGCCAGCAGCCGGTTGTCGGCATGATGACGGAGTGGATGCGCGGCAACGAACTGGAACAGCGGCGCCAGGGCGGCGATCTCGGCGGCACCATGCGGCTCGGCGCCTTTGCGGCATCACTAGCCGAGGGCAGCCGCATTGCCAAGGTGTACGGCGACACGCAGATTTCCGAACGCCACCGCCATCGCTACGAGGTCAACACGCGCTATCGCGCGGTGCTCGAGCAAGCAGGGTTGCGGTTTGCGGGGTTATCACCTGATGGCCTGTTGCCCGAGACGGTCGAATATCCCGACCATCCCTGGTTCATCGGCGTGCAGTATCACCCGGAGCTGAAATCGCGGCCCTTCGAGCCGCATCCATTATTTGCGTCGTTCATTGCGGCGGCGGTGGAGCAGAGCAGGTTGGTTTAGTTTCTACTTCGTCATCCCGGCGTCGCGAAACGCGACGATGCGCGACGCGCATCGCAGGCCGGGATCCAGGCAACCGTCCGCCGTCTCGCGTTCCGAGCAAGTTTCAGATGCAGCAAAATGGGCGGGGCCGCGCTGTCCATTGCGTGCGGAAACTTGCCTGGATCCCGTCCGTAGTTCCGCTCGCGGTTGCGAGCGGCGACGGGATGACGGGCGGGGCGGCGGCGAGCGCAGAGCCGTTTGGTTCAATCGTCTTTCCAGCGAGCAGATGCAGGTTTTCAACCAAGCACTCTGCCAAGTTAACTTGAAGGTAGACGTGTTCAGCACTAACTAGAAGATCAAAGAAGCATAGTTAAGGGACCAAGGATGCACCCTCTCTCAATCATGGTGCGAGCCGTTTGGGACAACGAGGCCAGCGTCTGGGTGGCAACGAGTTCCGACATCGAAGGTCTCGCAACAGAGGCCGGCACGCTCGAGGAGTTGCGCACGAAAGTTCTCACGATGGTCGAGGAACTTCTAGTGCTCAACGGCGGCTCTTTCGCCGGGT
>JANNSR010000178.1:0-13330 GCA_031402935.1 Hyphomicrobium sp.
TGGCGCCGCGTTCACGTTTCTAGCGCTGTTCACGGGGTCGCTGTGGGGCAAGCCGATGTGGGGTACCTACTGGGTCTGGGATGCGCGCCTGACGTCGGTGCTGCTGCTGTTTTTCCTCTATCTTGGGTTGATGGCGCTGCGCTCGTCTGTTGAAGAGGAGACGACTGCCGCAAAGTTGACCGCCGTCTTGGCCCTGGTCGGCGTCGCGATATTGCCGATCATCAAGTTCTCGGTCGATTGGTGGAACACCCTGCATCAGCCCTCGACGGGTTTTACATCGACGGTCGATCCGAGCATGCGCTGGCCGCTGCTTGTCATGGCTATTGGCTTTACGCTGCTGTTCTTTGCGCTGCACTTGAAGGCCATGCGCAACGAGGTTATGCGCCGTCGCGTCAAAGCCCTGCGCGTCGCTGAAATATCGCGGAGCGATCGCCTCGCCGGCACGGCGGCAGCGGAGTAGCATCGATGGATCTTGGTCCCCACGCTGCGTTTATTTGGGCATCCTATATCGCCGTCGCCATAGTGCTCGCGAGTTTGATCGGCTGGCTTGTGTTTGATGGCCGCCGCCAGCAATCAGCGCTCAACGATCTTGAAGCCCGTGGCGTCAAGCGGCGCTCATAGCTGCTCGCGTGAGATCATCAAACCATGTCCAAGCCTGAGAATCGTCCACCGGTCATACGAATGCTTCCGGTTGCCATTTTTGCAGCCGTAGCGGTGTTTTTTGCGCTTGCCTTGAAATCGGGCGATCCGTCGAAGCTGCCATCGACGATGATCGGCAAGCCGGCACCGGCAACCAATTTTCCGCCGGTCGATGGTTTGCTGGCAGACAGCCAGAACGTACCCGGCTTTGCAACTGCTGACCTTGCCAAGGGTAAGGTCACGGTTGTGAACTTCTGGGCGTCCTGGTGCGGGCCTTGTGTCGAAGAGCATCCGTTGCTTGCCGACCTCAAGGTCGCGGCCGGCGTCGATGTTTTTGGCGTCAACTACAAAGACCAGGCGTCGTCGGCACGGCGTTTCCTCGGCCGCTACGGCAATCCATTCGCGGCCGTCGGTACCGACGACAACGGACGCAACGCCATCGAGTGGGGTGTCTATGGAATGCCTGAAACGTTTATCGTCAACGGCAAGGGCGAGATCATCTATAAACACGTCGGGCCGCTATCGGCCGAAGCGATCAAAAGCAAAATCGTGCCGCTGATCGAAAAAGCCAAGGCGGGCGCTGCCGGCTAAGCACATCGTGCGTGTGCGACTTACAGCGGGTAGAAGATGCCGCGCGAGTGGTTCAGAATCGAAAGCGTACCGCTCTTGATGTCAAAGTAAGCGCCGTGCAGCGATAGCTTCCCCTTTTCTTCCAAGTCGGCGACGAATGGGAACGTACGCAAGTTTTTGATCGACGTCTTGACGCCCTCCATTTCGAGGGCCGCCAGCTTTTCGGCCTGCGATTTCATCTGGTGCGAGGCCAGCACCGACAGCCGTGCTTCATCCAGCATCGACATCCATTTGGAGATGTACTGAGCTTCGGTCTGGATCGCTACCGATTGATCGAGTGCCGCCTTGACGCCGCCGCAGCCAGAATGGCCCATGACGACGAGGTGCTTGACGCGGATGTTCATCACCGCGAATTCGATTGCAGTGCTGACGCCGTGATACCTGCCGCCGGTCTCATAGGGCGGCACGAGGTTGGCGACGTTGCGGACCACGAACAATTCGCCCGGCAGCGCACTGAAGATCGTTTCCGGGTCGACGCGGCTGTCGCAGCAGGAAATCAGCATGACTTCGGGGTTTTGCCCGTAAGTCGCGAGTTCCTCGTAATGGTCGGCATTCGGCACAAAGTGCCGGTGCTTGAAGCGGCGGAACCGGTCGGTCAAAGATTCAGGGAAACTGCTCATGCTTTTTGGCTCCTCGAAAGTATGATGTAGCCTGTCACTGCCGATAGGAAAGTGCCAGCTAGAACGCCAATCCTAAGATCGGCGGCAGATGCAGCATCAGGGAAAGCTAGAGTGCCGATGAATAGGCTCATCGTAAATCCGATGCCGCCGAGAACTGCCGTGCCCAACAGTTGTGCGCGCGAGGCGCCCGCCGGCATGTCGGCAATGCCGCTTAGTACCGCGGCGCGTGCGAAGCCGTAGATGCCGGCGGCTTTTCCAACAAATAGCCCAAGCGCGATACCAAGTGGGACGGGCCCCAGCATCTGTGTGAGCGATACACCACTGAGTGACACGCCGGCGTTGGCGAAGGCGAATAGGGGAAGGATTGCGAAGCTTACCCATGGGCTAAGGGCATGTTCGAGTTTCTCAAGCGGGCTGTCGTGAGCTGGATTGTGGCCAGACACAGGGACGGCGAGCGCGGTCGCAACACCCGCAAGCGTCGCGTGCACGCCTGATTTCAGAACGCAAAGCCAGACGAAAAGCCCGACAAGAATATACGGCCAAAGACGCATGACGTTAGATTTGTTGAGTCCGGCAAGCACCAAAAGACCCACAAATGCCAAGGCCAGTGCCATCAGCGACAGGCCGTGGGTGTAAAAAATCGCGATGATGACGATTGCGCCGAGATCGTCGATGATCGCGAGCGCGAGCAGAAAAATCTTGAGCGCCGGCGGCACGCGCGAGCCGAGCAATGCCAAGACTCCAATAGCGAACGCGATATCGGTTGCGGCCGGTATGGCCCAACCCTTGAGCGCCGCTGCGTCATTCCAATTGATTGCGGTATAGATCAGCGCTGGCACGACCATGCCGCCGAGCGCTGCGATGGCAGGAAGCATCGCCGTCTTGCGGCTCGACAACGCTCCGGTCAGCATCTCGCGCTTAATTTCAAGCCCGACGAGAAAGAAGAAAATCGCCATCAAGCCGTCGTTGATCCAGTGCAGCACTGTCTTGGTCAAAGCCAGTGGCGCAAGGCCGAGTGTGACGCGGCGCTCCAGCAATTCGAAATAGGATTGCTGCGAACCGGAATTGGCGATCACGAGCGCTAAGAGCGCCGCGGCAAGCAGCGCAAGACCCGCGGCGGCCTCCCGATTGAGGCCGTTTCCGCCCGTTTCGCCGTCCGCTGACAAGGATTGCCCCGCTTTGTTTGCTGCTCCGAGGCTATTTAGGGCTGCTGCCGCGCGGCGCAAGGCGTAATTCTCGGCCTCATCCCCAAATTTCCATGCGGAGCCCGCGACCGTCGCACGGCGGGCATTTGGGAAATCGGATGGCGCGGCCCGCAACCATGTCAGCTGCCGCGGTGGCGCAGGCGAAAGCGTCGATGATGTCGTCGTCCAATGCTGAGGATCTTGGAAAATACTGCCTTTCGAAAAGTGAACTCGGGTAGCCGGCTGCTAGAAGCAAGCTTTTTCGCAAGGCGCTTCCTCCGGTGGGCTTTTTGGCTAGCGCAAGCGGACGCTTACCATTTAATCGCCAGAACACGACCTCCGGATGGCATTCGCGAACACGGTTCTGCAGGTTGGGTGTCATCAACGCATCGACTTCGCGTATTTTTGGAAACAGATTGAACGTCTGCTTCGAGATTTTGCGTGACGGATCGGAATGGCGCTCGGCGATCTCGCACGCTTTGCGATAGTCGGTTTCCGCCACAGCAGCCCGGGCCGGAACCGAAAACACGCTGGATTTTCGCGCGCCAAGCAGCTTACGTACCTCGATATCGCAGTGCCGGCCGCCCGTACCTGACGTGTCCGGTAGTCCAATGGGGATATCGATTGCGATGATTGTTGGGGCGCCGGGCAATTCAAGAACTTCGCTGAATTGTTGGACCAGGCGAACCTGGGCATCGCCCGGTCGTGCGACAGGCCGCAACACCACCACCCAACCGGCCCTGCAGCCATCGACACCCGCCACCCAATCGTCTGCGGTCATGGCTGCCACGCGGTAACGTTAGCCGGAACAATAGTGCACGTCGTCCATATCAGGCCTGAAATTGCAAGGTCTTGAGCCCCTTGGGAGTGCAGAACGGCTTGCGCCACTCCGCCCGTTGCGTAAGCCAATGCCGTGTCGCCGGAAGCGCCATCGATCAGGCTCGCCAGCAACAGCCCCGCAAATAGGTCTCCGGTGCCGTGCGGCACATCGGGGAGGCGTTCGCTACTGCAAACCCAAGTCGCCGCAGGCGCTATGAGAAGGTTGGCCAGTCTGTCCGGACCATCCACAATCGACGTCGCGGCAACGTGCGCGCCGGTCAACGCGCGGGCGGCCGCAACAGCACTTTCCGGTCCGATGACGTCTTGGCCGCTCAGCCAAGCCAGCTCGAAGCGGTTAGGTGTGATGACGTCGGCGGCCGGCACGAGCTTTTCGCGCACGGCTTCGGCGGCTGTGCGTGGAATGTAGAGACCGTCGGGGTCGTCGCCGAGTACTGGGTCGCAAAGATAGGTCGCACCGGGCGACTGCTTGCGGATGCGCGCGACCATGGCAGCTGCCAATACGGCATGCTCTGCCGTCGGGAGGTATCCTGTCAGAACGGCATCGACAGCGCCAAGCCAGCCATTGGCGTCCATCGCGTCGATCATATCCGCGAGCAGTTCCGGCGCCACTGCTGCACCCGTAGACCGCGAATGGCCGGGGTGGTTCGACAGCAAAATGGACGGCAGTCCGATGACATCGACGCCCAATTGCCGCAGCGGCGGCAGCGATGCCTGCAGCCCAACAGCGCCGTGGGCAACATAGGATGAAAGGGCTAGAACCCGGCGCATCAGGCGATCTCCCGCAGACAAAGCAAGTCCTAACGTTCAACAGTTTTTGGACCGGCTTGCCAGAAGGCACTACTGGCATTGTCCCGCACAGTGGCTAGTGTGCGCTGCAACATAATTCCGGAGCCGACGTCATGGCCATGCGACCCCGCCGCAGTGTTCTCTACATTCCTGGCGACAACGATCGTGCGCTCGAAAAGTCGCGATCGCTTGCGGCTGACTCAATCATCATCGACCTCGAAGATTCTGTCGCGCCCGGCAACAAGGAAGCGGCGCGGGACCGCGCTATAGCCGCCATTCGCCAAGCCGATTTCGGCACACGCGAGATCATCCTGCGCGTTAATCCACTTGAGACACCATGGGGCATGGCCGATCTGCATGCAGCACTTTCTGCCAGCCCGCACGCAATCCTGGTGCCCAAAGTGTCCCATCCAGGCGACATCATCGGCACGGCGAAGATCGTCAAAGCCGCAGAAGCGCCGCCCAGCATTCGCCTATGGGCCATGATCGAAACGCCGATGGGCGTCATCAATGCCCGCGATATTGCTGCTTGCGCGCCGGATCCAGATAATCGCCTGTCGTGCTTCGTACTTGGAACCAATGACTTGTTGAAGGAGAGCCGCGCGCGCGCCAGCAACAACCGCTTCGCCGTCGTACCTTGGCTGGCAATGACACTCGTTGCAGCCCGCGCCTATGGGCTCGACGTGATCGATGGCGTCTATAATGATTTTCGCGACGACGCTGGATTCCGTGCCGAATGCGAACATGGCCGCACGCTCGGCATGGATGGCAAGACGCTGATCCACCCGTCGCAGGTCGTGCCGTGCAACGACGTCTTTTCGCCGACCGACGACGAGGTGGCTTGGGCCAAAAAGATCATTCACAACTTCGAACAGCCCGAGAACGCCCGTAAAGGCGTCATCACGGTCGATGGAAAAATGGTCGAGCGCCTGCACCTTGTGATGGCGCGGCGCGTGGCCGCGATCGCTCAAGCCATCAATAGCCGTGCCCGCACCGAAGAACCTTGGTTTTGAGCGGCCCTCGACCTGGAATGGTCGCAAAATTGTCCAGATATGGGACGCATAGAAACGTGGGGTTAAGCGCCGGGTAATACGTTCCGCGCATAGTGGGGCTCGTCACACAAAGGTCGAGCCGCCTATGAAGTCTGTCAGTTTTTCCGTCATTACAGCTGTTGCAATATCCCTGGCCGGCTGCGCGACATTCACGCCCGAACCCGCTCAAAGCGTTGCCGGCGGCCGGTGCGATGAGGCGGTCGGACAAGGCGTCGCATTCGGCAGGGGACAGGCCCGCGCCATCGCCGAAAGTCACGCGCGGGTACAAATCGATGATGTTCGCGGTTTTCTGCTAGCCGCTGGCTTGCGCCGTGTCCGGCCTGCCGGGCGGACCGCATCGTGCGCGCCATACGGACTTGGTGCCGGTTTGACGCAATGCACAGTCATCGCCCGCTTCTGCGGACGCTAAGCGCCGCCTTTGCCGCACATAAAAGTGTTGCGGTCTCCCGCCGACATCACGAAAAAGACCCCAAGCACGATCTCTTGACAAGTGCTTCGGCGCCATCGGCAGTCGTGCATCGTGCTGGGCCGATCGGGATCATAAGGGCGGGCGCAACGGATGTCGGGCACGAAAACGAACGCCGGGAACTTCTTTGAGGATTTCCAGTTCGGCCAGATCATAACGCACGCGACGCCGCGTACGGTGTCGGATGGCGATGTGGCGCTGTACACCGCGCTTTATGGCTCTCGCTTCGTAGTACAGTCGTCGGACGTCTTTGCCAAGGCACTCGGATACCCGCGTGCGCCACTCGACGATCTGCTGACGTTCCACGTCGTTTTCGGCAAAACCACACCGGACATTTCTCTCAATGCCATCGCCAACCTCGGCTACGCTGAATGCCGGTTTATGAATCCGGTCTATCCCGGCGACACGCTGAATTCGGTTTCGGAAGTCATCGGCCTCAAGGAAAATTCGAACAAGGAAACCGGTACGGTCTACGTCCGCTCAACGGGGCGAAATCAAACCGGCGCGGTTGTCCTCGAGTATTGCCGCTGGGTCATGGTGAGGAAGCGCGACAAATCTTCTCCCGCTCCCACCACAGTCGTACCCAAACTATCGGAACGCGTTGATCCGGCGGATCTCGCCAAGGCGGTGCCGCCGCTCGACGTCTCAAAGTACGACCTTGCACTTTCGGGCTCGACGCACCTCTGGGGGGACTACGAGGCCGGGGAGAAAATTGACCACGTCGATGGCATGACGCTCGAAGAAGCCGAGCATCAGACCGCGACGCGTTTATATCAGAACACCGCCAAAGTGCACTTCAACCAGCATACGGAGGCCAAGGGCCGCTTCGGTAAGCGCATCGTCTATGGCGGCGTTGTCATATCGCTGGTGCGGGCCCTGTCCTACAACGGGCTCGGCAACGCATTCCATCTCGCGGCCATCAACGGCGGCCGTCACGTGGCCCCCACCTTTGCCGGCGACACGATCTATGCGTGGTCGGAAATCCTCGAGAAGGCAGAAATTCCGGGCCGCAAAGACATCGGCGCACTCCGGACCCGGATGATCGGCGTCAAAAACATGGAGTGCGCATCCTTGCCGCTCAAAACCGAGGGGGGAGGTTACGCCGAGGGGGTCATTCTCGATCTCGATACGTGGCTAGTGCTGCCGCGCTAATCCTATGACCTGGTGCCAGCCAGCATCTGTTCTCAAGCAAAAGCTCAGTTATAGTCTTGGCCCGGACCGAGGGAGTTCGCCAATGAAGGCCCTATGTATTGCGTTGACCGGGACGGTCATTGCCGTAGCATTGCCAGTCGCAAAGGCCGGTGCTGCCGGCGAAACGGCGACGGCCGCCGTCAAATTTGCCGATGGTAACGACGCTGGAATTGTTTCGTTCACCGAGGCCACGGCGGGTGTGCTGATCAAATTCGAACTCAAGGGACTGCCGCCAGGGCCGCATGCCGCCAAGATCCACGATAGCGGCAAGTGCGACGGCGATTTCTCCGGTGTCGGGCCGATCTACAACCCACTCGGCGCCAAGCATGGCTTCCTCCACGATGAGGGCCCTATGGCGGGGGATTTGCCGAACATCCATGCCGGCCCCGACGGTAACGTTGTTGCAGAAGTGCTGAGCCCGTTTCTGACGCTGAGCGCGGAAGCCGAAGAGACACTGTTTGATGCCGATGCAAGTGCGATTGTGCTTTACGAGGCGGCCGACGACTACTTGAGCGAACCTGAGGGCGGCGCGGGGAAGCGCATCGCTTGCGGCAAGATTTCGATCAAATAACCCGGCGTTTCGCCGCGCGAGTACAAGTATTGACGATTTCCGAAGCCTCGCGCGCAAGGCGTTACGCTTCGCTAACCAATTCGGCATAATCCTTAACGCCGTGTATAGTTCGACCGTTGCCAAGGTCCGTATTGCGTCCGTGTGTCAGCTTTCTCGGCATTCCGTTTTTTGAACCGCGGTCTAATGTCTAAGTGACAAAACGAGCGGCAGTGATTGGCGCAGGTTTGGCCGGGCTCTCGTGCGCCCGGACACTGCGGCGTGCTGGCTTCTTTGTCGAAGTTTTCGAACAGGACCGCATAATCGGCGGCCGCATTGCGACGACGCGTCTCGGAACAGAGACGTTCGATCACGGCGCGCAATATCTGACCGCTCGCTCGAAGGGTTTCAAGTCGTACCTGGAGGAAGTTGCAGCGCTCGGCTATGCCAGCCGCTGGAACCCGCGAGCATCTCTTAACGGCGAGGAGGGCGGCGGGCAAATGTTGCCTTGGTATGTCGGCACCCCCGGCATGGCATCGATCGTTCGTCCACTGGCCGAAAGTGTGCGCATTCATACCAACCGCAAAGTCCATACCATCGATCGCCACGACAAAGGTTGGCACGTCTGGTTCGAGGACGAGACATCCGTCGGACCTTTTCATGCCGTCGCCGTGGCGGTGCCTGCACCCCAAGCACGCCTCCTGCTCGGCCGGCTGGACGATATCGCGCAGCAGCTTTCGCGAGTCAGAATGCAACCGTGTTGGGCGCTGATGGTGCGGCTCGAAGAGAAAATTCTGCCCGACCAAGACGTGTTCTCGGACATGTCGGAAGTTGTTCGTTGGATCGCGCGGAACAACACCAAGCCGGGGCGCGCGGGGCGCGGCGAAAGCATTGTCATTCACGCATCGCCCTCCTGGAGCCGCGAGACCGAAGACGCCGAGCCGGACGTCGTGGCTGAGGAGCTTTGGGGCGAGGTTAGCCACGTGCTCGGCTTGCCGCCGGTGCGGCCGACACGCATGACCGCCCACCTTTGGACGCATGGCCTCGTTGATCAGTCACTCGGTGAAACGTATATCTTTTCGACCGAACACCGTGTTGGCGTTGCTGGCGACTGGTGCCTGGGACGCCTCGCCGAGCACGCATTCGAAAGCGGCGACCGGCTCGGAGCGGCAATTGTCAACGCGCTCGATTAGGGCGTTTTTGGCCAATGGCGCTGTGGCATTTGGCGAATTGCGGTGCTTCGCCTGAGACGGTAGAACCCAAGCCCGACCTGTGACAAGGACACCCTGATGGCTGACGCCGCCTCCGGGCGAGGTTCGCGGCCGCAACGGCCGCTCTCCCCGCACCTGCAAATCTATTCGCCGCTGATTAATATGGTGATGTCGATATTTCATCGCATCACCGGCGCGGCTCTGTATTTCGGCACGCTGTTGCTGGCTTGGTGGCTGATCGCCGCGGCGAGCGGACCGCAGTATTTCGATTATGTTTCGAGTTGGTTTGCAACATGGCCGGGTCAAGCGGTGATGCTCGGCTACACTTGGGCACTGCTGCATCACATGCTCGGCGGTATCCGGCATTTCATTTGGGATTTGGGCAAGGGCTACGACCTCCGGACGATTGATCTGTTATCGTGGGGATCGTTGATCGTATCCCTCGTTCTGACCGCGCTGATTTGGTTCAGCGTCGCCTTTGCCGGTGGAGGCGCATGACCATGGGTATGCGAACCCCACTCAAGAACGTCCGCCACCTCGGCTCAGCCAAGGAGGGTGCCGATCATTTCTGGAAACAGCGCGTAACGGCCGTTGCCAACGTCTTTCTCGGCTTGTTTCTCGTTTGGCTGATTGCGTCACTGGTTGGTGCGGACCACGCCCGCGTCAAAGCGGCGCTGTCCAACCCATTGATCGCGCTGGCCATGCTGGCGCTGATTGTATCAGGCACGATACACATGCGCCTCGGCATGCAGACGATCATCGAAGACTATGTGAACGGCGAAGCCGCTAAGATCGTATTGTTTATGTTAAATACTTTCTTCGCGGCGTTTATCGCGCTCGCCAGCATCTTCGCAATTCTAAAACTGAGCTTCGGAGCCTAAGATATATGGTGACAGGCATGGGCAAGGCCGAGGCGCCACGCATTAACGGCAAAGCCTACACGATTGTTGACCACACCTACGACGTCGTCGTGGTCGGTGCCGGCGGCGCCGGCTTGCGCGCTACACTTGGCTGTGGCGAAGCTGGCCTCAAAACCGCGTGCATCTCCAAGGTGTTTCCGACGCGATCGCATACAGTCGCGGCGCAAGGCGGCGTCGCGGCTGCGCTTGGCAACATGGGCCCCGACGACTGGCGCTGGCATATGTATGACACCGTCAAAGGGTCGGACTGGCTCGGCGACCAGGACTCGATTGAATATCTGTGCCGCAACGCGCCGGCCGCCGTCTACGAACTCGAACATTACGGCGTGCCGTTCTCGCGTACCGAGGACGGCAAGATATACCAGCGTCCGTTTGGCGGCATGACAACCGACTTCGGTGAGGGTCCGCCGGCACAGCGCACGTGCGCCGCCGCCGACCGCACGGGCCACGCCATGCTGCACACGCTCTACGGCCAGTCGCTGCGTCACTCGGCTGAGTTCTTCATCGAGTATTTTGCGCTCGACCTGATGATGGACCAGGACGGCGCTTGCCGCGGCGTTGTCGCCATGTGCCTCGAGGACGGAACAATCCACCGCTTCCGCGCCAAACGCACGATCCTGGCGACGGGTGGCTACGGCCGCGCCTATTTCTCCTGCACGTCGGCCCACACCTGCACCGGCGACGGCAATGCCATGGTGCTTCGCGCCGGCCTGCCGCTGCAGGACATGGAGTTCGTGCAATTTCACCCGACTGGCATTTACGGTGCCGGTGTGCTGATTACTGAAGGTGCGCGCGGCGAAGGCGGCTATCTGACGAATTCAAAGGGCGAGCGCTTCATGGAGCGTTATGCCCCGCACGCCAAAGACCTCGCGTCGCGCGATGTCGTCTCGCGTTCGATGATGATCGAAATCCGCGAGGGCCGCGGCGTTGGCGCCGATAGCGACCACATCTATTTGCATCTCGATCACCTCGACCCAAAAATTTTGGCCGAGCGGCTGCCGGGCATTACCGAAAACGCCAAAGTATTCGCCGGGGTCGATCTGCGCCGTCAGCCGATACCCGTGCTGCCGACCGTCCACTACAACATGGGCGGCATCCCGACAAACTATCACGGTGAAGTACTGACCCGCAAAGGCGCCGACCCTGATCATGTCGTGCCGGGTCTCATGGCCATCGGTGAAGCCGCGTGCGTTTCGGTGCATGGTGCCAACCGCCTCGGCTCCAATTCGCTGATCGATCTTGTCGTCTTCGGTCGTGCCGCCGCGCTGCGCTGTGCGGCGACGATCGAAACCCAGGGCTCGCAGGCAGATCTGCCGCGGGATAGCGACGAACGCGCGTTGTCGCGCCTCGATTGCTTCCGCCATGCGAATGGCGGCACGCCAACGTCAGCGCTCCGCCTGCGCATGCAGAAGATCATGCAGTCCAATTGCGCCGTGTTCCGCGACGGGCCGGTCCTCAAGGAAGGCGTCGAAAAAATTTCGGCTGTGTGGAAAGACGCGGACGATATCCGCGTTACCGACCGTTCACTGATCTGGAATTCGGATTTGATCGAGACGCTCGAGTTCGACAATCTGATCTCTCAGGCAGCCGTGACTGTCGTTGGCGCGGAGGCCCGGAAGGAGAGCCGCGGTGCCCACGCGCGTGAGGACTATCCCAAGCGCGACGACATCACGTGGATGAAGCACACGCTTGCCTGGGCCGACTGTGCTGCCAGAAACGTCAAGCTCGACGACCGCCCCGTGCACAAGACGACACTGACGACCGAGGTCAAGTACATCGAACCAAAGGCCCGCGTGTACTGACATTTTCTAAGGTGCCGCAGTCTCATTGGCGTAGTAAGTCGAAGTCGCGCTACACTCAACGCCGGTCGAGGGATGACGCACGTTGAGCAAAACACCCGAAGATGCGGAAGACGCCGACACGCGTGTGCCGCCGGACCCTTTTGCGGCGGTCCTGCCGGCCCTCGCCGCGCTCGGCGCCATCGCGTCAATAGCCGCCATCAACTGGTCGGGCGTCGAGAAGACGGCGTCGCGAACTCGAGCCAAGCGCAAGACCTCTGCTGCCTTGCGTGATCTCGAGACCTGCTGCATTGGCTTACACGAGATCTTCCGCCGCTTTCAAAGCCATCCGAAGGTATTTGCCGGTGAAGGCGCGGGGGCCTCGGCGCCGCTCAAATTCGGCGTCCACGGTAAGCGCATCCGTGCCGACGCGCAGCGGCTCTATCTCCGGCTCATGAACGATATCGCCTCAAACCTGGTGCTCGCGGCTCAGAACGCCTTTGATGTCATGACGGCAATCGAGGATGGCGACATCGATGCGCCTGAAGAGGTCTTTTTCGGCTTCGGCGAGCAGCAGGAACGCTTAAACGGCATCATCCAGAACAGGGCTACGTTACGTAGAAGTGTTGATACAGGTGCTGAGGTTGCTGAAAATCTGACCTGGCTTGTTCGCGAACTACGGCGGCATCAAAAGCCGGTCTAGAAGCGCCAAAGAACCGCATGCTGGCGACGCACCGGTCGCGTCCGTCCCGTTGACAGCACTTGACCCGCGAGGTTCTGTCAGTACGACGAATTTGAACTGCAATCTCGAAAGTCCCCGATGGTCCAGCTCACGCTTCCGAAAAACTCGAAGATGTCCGAGGGCAAAACGTGGAATCGCCCCGAGCGCTCTAGCGAATTCAAGGAATTCCGCGTTTACCGCTGGAATCCCGACGACGGGCACAATCCGCGCATCGACACCTACTTCGTCGACCAGAAAAGCTGCGGTCCGATGGTTCTCGACGCTTTGCTGAAGATCAAGAATGAAATTGACCCGACCTTAACGTTCCGCCGCTCGTGCCGTGAAGGCATCTGCGGTTCGTGTTCGATGAATATCGACGGAACAAACACGCTCGCCTGTCTCAAGGGCATGGACGAAGTGTCCGGTGCGGTGAAGGTCTACCCGCTGCCGCATATGGAGGTGATTAAGGACCTCGTGCCCGATTTGAGTAACTTCTACGCCCAGCACCGCTCGATCGAGCCGTGGCTGAAGACGGCGACGCCGACTCCGCCGAAAGAGTGGAAGCAGTCGAGGCCTGATCGCGAAAAGCTCGATGGGCTCTACGAGTGCATTCTTTGCGCTTGCTGCTCGACATCGTGCCCGAGCTACTGGTGGAATCAGGATCGCTATCTGGGTCCTGCAGTACTGCTGCAAGCCTATCGTTGGGTGATCGACAGTCGCGACGAGGCGACGGGCGAACGGCTGG
>JANNSR010000179.1:0-23512 GCA_031402935.1 Hyphomicrobium sp.
CGGACGGTCAAGGTCTGCGGCACAACGGATACGCTCGCGCGCGGGACATGTGCGTCCGCCGCTCCGTGGAGCGTTGCATGAAAATCGAAACCCTTTTTGAAGCCTGGCACGGCAGCTGTGTCTATTGCGGCACGAAGCTCAAAATCAATCCCCAAGGACGCGGCAACCGATTTGTGCCCACACGCGATCATTTTATTCCGATCGCGGCGGGCGGCGGCAATGGCAAGCGCAATACGGTGCTGGCCTGCCAGCCATGCAACACGCGCAAGGGATCGTTCGACCCGCGCGTGCTGATCAAGGTCTGGCACGATCTCGATCCCAAGGCGCTGAGCGCGTTTTTGGCAAGCATAGCTGAGTCTAAGCCGCGCCGCAGTTTTGCTGGCCGCATCAGAGCCCTGTTGCGGCCAAAGTCGGCTGCCAAAAGGATAGGGCGCTCGTAATGTCGAAGTCGGCGCGAAGACGGCGGCTGCAACCGCGCGACGCGAAAGAAACTGTGTGCACACATGCGCAAGGTGCGAGACAAGATGCGCGGAACCGGCGATAGTGATTAGATGTTGTGAGTTTCTGTGTGAAGCGATCGTCCGCTTGAGAGATTGCTTTGAAACAGCTGGCGGTTGGGAAACCCCGGCGAACAGCCACAGCATGACACATCACCGATAGCGGCAATGAGGGCGGCTATGGAAGACAGGCTTATCCTTCGCGAAGACCTCTCGACAGTGGCGCGATCGCCGGTACGCCGCTTTGCCATCCGCGCGGGCAGGCTGACATCGGACGCCATCGTGTTGACGCTTGCTGCACCGTTCTTCGCGGTGTGGTGGGCCCAGCGCTACATCAGGCGCATGTTCTGGCGGGCTTGAGAGAGGCCCAGGCGGCGTGCTTCTATCGCCTTCGGGAAACTCGGAGGGGATAGGCGCCATGACGGGCGATACGCAGACCTGGCTGACGGTTGCCGGCCTCAGTTTCGATTTTCTCGGGTTCTGTCTGTTGTTGCGCGAATGGTGGCTGGCGTTTTTCAGCGAAAAATCCCAACTCGCGTACGAAGAATCGCTCGAACGGCAGCAAAAGCTCAGGGCATTCGCGGCGCAACAGGCTAACGACGCCATGAAGCGGCATATGGCGACGTCCGGCCAGATGCAGGACGACATGGCCATCCGCCGGGCGCGCGATGAACGGCGTGCGGCGCAATCGGGGCGGCGGCGCTGGTTTATCGCAGCGACGCTGTTCATTGTTTTTGGATTTGCGCTTCAGCTGCTCGGCGCACTGCCGCTTTGAGCACCTAATGCGGTTGGCCTGCGCCTACTCCGCCGCCTGCGGGCGGCTGTTCCCTATTCCGCCGCCTGCGGGCGGCCAGCGACGGGCCCGGCGCGCAGAACTTCACTGTCGACATAGGCTTCGAACTTGGCGAAGTTTTTCGCGAACATGGCGGCGAGCTTGGCCGCTGTTGCGTCGTAGGCGTGCGGGTCGGCCCAGGTGTCGCGCGGCGTCATCAGTTTGGCGTCGATGCCCGGCAGCATACCCGGAATGCTGATCGGTACCTTGAAGCCGAACACCGGATCGACGCGCATGGTCTGGTTTTTGAGATCGCCCGAAAGCGCCGCGTTGAGCAGCGCACGTGTGACCTTGATCGGCATGCGCGTGCCGTCCCCGAATTTGCCGCCGGTCCATCCGGTATTGACGAGCCAGCAGTCGACCTCATGCTTGGCGATCAAGGCGCGTAGCAAGTTGCCGTAGACGCTGGGGTGGCGCGGCATGAACGGCGCGCCAAAGCAGGTCGAGAACGTCGGCTGCGGTTCGTTCCCCATGCCCTTTTCGGTGCCGGCGACCTTGGCCGTGAAACCTGAGAGGAAGTGATACATCGCCTGGCTCGGCGTCAGTTTGGCGATGGGGGGCAAGACGCCGAACGCGTCCGCCGTCAGCATGACGATGTTTTTCGGGTGCGTGGCACGGCCCGTCGGGCTGGCGTTGGGGATGGCATCGAGCGGATAGGCCGAGCGGGCGTTCTCAGCCAAGCGATTGTCGTCGAAGTCAGGCATTGCAGTGTCGGGCTTCAAGACGACGTTCTCGAGAACGGTCGCGAAGCGGTTCGAAGCGTCCCAGATTTCGGGTTCGGCGGATTTGGAGAGGCGGATGGTCTTGGCGTAGCAGCCGCCCTCGAAATTGAAGATGCCGGTATCGCTCCAGCCGTGTTCGTCGTCGCCGAGGAGTTCGCGCGACGGGTCGGCCGACAGTGTCGTCTTGCCGGTGCCGGACAGGCCGAAGAACACCGCCGAGCTGCCATCCGCGCCGGCGTTGGCCGAGCAGTGCATGGGCATCACGCCCTTGGCGGGCAGGATGTAGTTGAGGAACGAGAACACGGCCTTCTTGGTCTCGCCGGCGTAACTGGTGCCGCCAATCAACACGATGCGCTTGGTGAAGTTGCAGGCGATGACGGTTTCCGATCGCGTGCCATGATACAGCGGCGCGGCGCGGAAGCTTGGCAGATTGACGACCGTGAAATCCGGCACAAAGCCCGGCAGCTCGGCCGGATCGGGACGGCGCAGCAAATGCCGGATGAAGAGGGCGTGCCACGCATACTCGGTGACGACGCGCGTGTTCAGACGGTGCACTGGGTCGGCGCCGGCGTAGAGGTCTTGAACGAACAGTTCTTTGTGCTTGGCGAAGGCGATGAAATCGGCGAGCAGGCGATCGAACTGTTCTTCCGACATTTCTTTCGAGTTGTCCCACCAGATGGCACGCTCGGTGCCGGCATCGCGGACGACGTATTTATCCTGCGCCGAGCGGCCCGTGTGCTGCCCGGTTTCGACCGTGAAGGCGCCGGTCGCGGCGAGCCTGCCCTCCGACCGGCGGACCGCGATCTCGATCAATTCAGGGGCAAGCGTGTTGCGGCGGATCTTCGGCGAGGCGTCGAGCGGAAATACCTGCATCGTCATACGTGAGACCCTTCAGTCCAGCCCGAGACCGTGTGCGAAAGCAAAAGCCTGCCTGAGAAGACTTAACCCAGGCCAAACGGGACAAATCGACGGCGGCCTATGAGCTAGGAGGTGGCGCCCAAAACCTCAACCCATGCAATGGTCTAAGACACAAGGGGCGAACACTAAGCCGTTGCAAAACATGGCTAAAATTTGGAGTTTCCGAGCCGCCCTAGCGCTAAGTCTAAGCCACTGGCGCTGCAGGCGAAAGGCCATGCGTGCCGTCCATCCACCGGCATTACGGGCAGCGAGACGCTTGCGGGTTCGGGTCCCAGCGCCTATTCAGGTGGCATTCAGGCTCCACACGTCAAAAGCGTGACGCCACAATTGGTTCACCTTGCCGCCATAGATCCAATGTCGGGCTGGTTACCGGGCGTCAGACGTTGCCGACCCCAATTGGGCGTGCCGCCGAGGCAGGCCAGGGGGCTTGAGAGGAAAAGATGAAAGAAAAGAGCACGATCGCGCTGGTCGACGACGAACGCAACATCCTGACCTCGCTGCGCATGGCGCTGGAGGCCGAGGGCTACAAGGTCCGCACCTACGGCGATGGGGTATCCGCGCTCGAAGCCCTGACCGAAGAGCCAGCCGACCTCGGCATCTTCGATATCAAGATGCCGCGCATGGACGGCATGGAACTGCTGCGCCGCGTCCGCCAGCAGTCGGCGATGCCGGTGATTTTCCTGACGTCGAAGGACGAAGAAATCGACGAACTGTTCGGCCTCAAGATGGGCGCCGACGACTATATCGCTAAGCCGTTCTCGCAGCGGCTCATTGTCGAACGCGTTAAAGCCGTGCTGCGCCGCGTGGCGCCGAAGGACGCCCACAGCGACGAGGAAGAAGCCAAGCGCGTGCTTGAGCGCGGCAAACTCAAACTCGACCCCGAGCGCCACACCTGCCACTGGGACAACAAGCCGGTGACGCTGACGGTGACGGAATTTCTGATCCTGCAGGCGCTGGCAACGCGGCCCGGCGTCGTCAAGACCCGCGACGCGCTGATGGACGCGGCTTATGACGATCAGGTCTATGTCGATGACCGCACGATCGACAGCCACATCAAGCGGCTGCGCAAGAAGTTCAAGCAGGTCGACGACGACTTTGATGTGATCGAGACGCTGTACGGCGTCGGCTATCGCTTCAAAGAGTAGGCACCTCGCCGCCATCGGATGGAGACAGGATGGCGCTTGATAGCACTGACATGACCGTATCTGGCATGACCGTATCTGGCATGACCGGAACCGCGGCGGCGCTCGACGGCGCCGCTTCGGCTTCGTCTCAGCCGGCCGGCATTGCCCCCAGAATAGCCCCCAGCATTGGCAACGACATCTTCGTATCGTGGCCAGCCGCCGCGACGCGTCTGCGCGAGCAACTGACAAGCTGGTTCTCACGCTGGTTCAATGGCCGTTCATGGACGCGACCGATCGATGCCAGCCTGCGCCGCCGCATTCTGTTCACGAACATCACCGGGCTTGCCGGCCTGCTGCTGGCGATGATGTATTTGAGCCTGCATCACGGCTGGCTGCTCGACGCCAAGATCGATCTCGTGCGCACGATCTCGCGCATCACGGCGGAGGCTATCGCGTACCGTGCCGTCAACGAGCGCGCCATATTCGACGCCAACAAACTGCCTGAGATATCGGCGTCTAAGGCCAAGCGCGATGATGCGTTCGCGGCGCTCGAATTGCCCATCGACCCGCAGCTATCGGCCATCGTGCTTAAAAAACTCGTCGGGCCCGCCGATCTCAAGGCGCGGATCTACTCGCCCAAGGGCACGTTGATCCTCGACAGCGAGACGTTGTTTTCCAAGGGCGGCACGGCGCCGGTAAAGCCCGCTCAGGGCGCCGAGGAATCCCCTCGCCTCAAGAACTTCTGGACCCGCTTCCACTACTGGCTGAACGGGAAAGAGTTGAAGGTCTACCGCGAACTCGGAACCGCCAACGGGTTCTTGTATCCGGAAGTGAGGCGCGCTGCCGAAGCCGGGATTGAAACGCCGATCCTTCTGCTCGATAGCAAGAGCCAGCAGATCGTGTCGATGGCGGAACCGATCAAGCGTGGCAGCAAGGTGCTCGGCGTGCTGGTGCTATCGACGCAGCCGGGCGAGATAGACGCCGTGTTGTGGGACGAGCGCTGGCTGATCCTGCAAATCGCCGGCATGGCGTTGCTTGTCGCGATCGGAAGTTCTCTCCTGCTCGCAAGAACCGTCGCTGGGCCGATGCAGCGCTTGTCGGCAGCGGCCAAGCACGTCAGCCAGAATATTTCCGCGCGCCAGGAGATACCCGATTTTGCCGAGCGGCGCGATGAAGTCGGACAGATGGGCCGGGCCTTCAAGGACATGACCAACGCGCTCTACCGGCGCATCGAGGCAAGCGAGAAATTTGCAGCCGACGTCGCGCACGAGCTGAAGAACCCGCTGGCTGCGGCGCGCTCCACGGCGGATGCGCTGACGTATGCCAAGACCGAAACTGAACGCAGCGAGCTTGTACAGGAAATTCAAATCGAACTGAAACGCTTGAACCGCTTGATCAACGACGTGTCGAACGCGTCGCGGTTGGATGCCGAACTGGCGCGGCAGGAAATGCAGCCCGTCAATCTGGCAGTGGTGCTGACCTCCGTGACCAAGATTTTCCGCGACATGCTTGTCGATGACAGCCGCAAAATCAAACTGGTCATGGAACCGGCGGCGGGGCGCGGCGGGTACGTCGTCATTGGCAACGACAGCCGGCTCGGCCAAGTGTTTACAAACCTCGTCGATAACGCATTGTCGTTTTCCCCTGCGGGCAGCACGATTACGATCCGGGCGCGGCCCAATGGATCGTCGATCGAAGTTGCGGTCGAAGACCAAGGGCCCGGCATTCCGCCCGACAAGCTCGGCGCCATTTTCGAGCGCTTCTACAGCGACCGGCCGGCAACGGACGCCAAGCGCGGCAAGAATTCCGGACTCGGCCTATCGATCTCGCGCGAGATCGTGATCAGTCTTCGCGGCGAAATCTCTGCCGAGAACCGCAACGCCGTGTCTCCCAACGGTAGCGCGTCGGGTACCGGTGCCCGCTTCGTTGTTCGCCTCCCTGCCGCAGGCGACACGGGAGGCGGGGTTGGACGGCGCAGTTGAGCAGGTCCACGCCACAGCCGTCGCGGTCGGAAACCGGGCCGTCCTAATCCGCGGACCGTCGGGCGCGGGCAAATCGGATCTGGCGCTTCGATGCTTGGCGCTGCCGCTGTCGGCGCTGCTGCCCTATCCGGCGCGCCTTGTCGCCGACGATCAAGTCGTGTTGTGGCGCGATGGGCTGACGCTGGCGGCGCGCGCGCCAGATACGCTGCTCGGCAAGCTTGAGGTCCGTGGTCTTGGTATTCTTGAAGTCGATCCCGAGCGGGCGGGACGAATTGCACTCGTCGCCGATCTGGTCGCGCCGGGCGAGGTCGAGCGCCTGCCCGACCCTTGGCCCGTCGTCTACCTGCTGGGCCTCGCAGTCCCTGTGATCCGCATTTCCGCGTTCGAATGTGCCGCGCCGTTGAAAATCCTCGCCGCCCTATCCATGCCGGCACTGCCACCACTCGCAGAATGGCGCTGACTCGCGGCTAGAAATCGCTTGCGCTCAGGGCCAACCCTTGCCACCTTCCGCGCGCCTGAACACGGGTCAGGCACTCGAGTCCGCGAGGGCCGCGCGGGCAGGCTATCGACGGCGGCAGGGCACGGAAACGGCTAATCGTTCATGATCGGACTTGTCATCGTCACGCACGGCGGACTCGCGATTGAATTTCGCCATGCGCTGGAGCACGTCGTCGGCCGCCAGAGCGGGCTCGAAACCGTGTCGATCGGCCCCGAGGACGACATGGACGCGCGCCGCCATGACATTCTCAAAGCCGTCAAGAAAGTCGATGCCGGGCGCGGCGTGATTATCCTGACCGACATGTTCGGCGGCACGCCGTCGAACCTGTCGATATCGGTGATGGATGAGGCCAAAGCCGAAGTGATCGCCGGGATCAATCTGCCGATCCTCGTCAAGCTCGCCAGCATTCGCAGTGAGATGGGCTTGACGGAAGCCGTCAACCTCGCACGCGATGCGGGGCGGAAATATATCAAGGTCGCCAGTCAAGAATTGTCGGGCGAGTGAGGGCAGGCGCGCATCATGCCCGAGCTCAAAAACAGCGCCCGCCCGGAAGCGATCGTTGTCATCCGCAACATCAAGGGCCTGCATGCACGCGCCTCCGCCAAATTCGTCAAGTGCGCGGAAATTTATGATGCGGTTATCACCGTCACACGCGAGGGCCAGTCGGTGGGCGGCACCTCGATTATGGGTTTGATGATGCTGGCGGCGGGGCCTGGATCGCAACTGCACATCTCGGCGTCAGGGCCGCAGGGACCGGAAGCCCTGCAGGCGCTCGTCGCACTCGTTGAATCCGGATTTGACGAGGATTGCGTCGGCGACGCGTGAGTGCGTCACGGTGTTTGGTCCCCGGATACAAGAAAAAGGGCGCTTCCGGCGAAGCGCCCTTTTGGTTTTGCAGGAGGCCAATAGTGATCGTGAGTTACTTCGACAGGTAGATCGACGAGATCTTCAGGGATATGTCGCGGAACGCCTGCTTGAGCTGTTCACCCGTTTCGGCCGTGTAGGCCTTCGAGTTGTCGCTGGCGCAGTTCTTCAGCGTGTTGATCGCCGTGGTGTTGCCGCCGAGATCGAAGCCAACGGTAAAGACTTCAATGCCGTCCTGCTTCATCTGGTTGCACGTCGCCAACGCCTGCGCCGACGAACTGTTGCCGTTGGCGGAGTTGCCGGCACCCGTTGCCGACGTTGGCACGCCGGTGTTGTCGTAGGTGTAGTTGTACTCGCCGTCTGTCATCAGGATCGCGTACTTCTTGGTATCCGCCGTGCCGTATGCGACCGGCAGGCTGAGACCCGTCAACAGCGAACCCCAATTCGGCGAGATCATGTAGTAGGCCCATGCCGTGCCGATGTGACCGGCAGTACCACCGCCGAGCGTCAGGTTCGTGATATTGGTCTTGATCGCGCTCTTGTCGTTGGACAGCGGCCTGACGACGCCCGTCGACGGGGTCGAGCAGTTGCCGTTAGACGTGTAGGCGCGCATGACGTAGCTTCCGACCGTTGCCAGGACGTCGGTGTGCTTGTTTGCACCGACCCGCTCGGCGACGCAGCTCGTCTTATTGTATACATAGTTGTTGCCCCATTTGACTTTGGTGCGGGTCGGCGGCAGCAGTGGATCGGTGACCGTCGCGAGGAACGACGCGGGAGGACGCACGTCGCCCGAGAACGGCACGAGCGCGATCTTCGATGTGTACTCGCTCTGGTCGGCCCACACGATGATGTCGACGAGATCTTTCGCGGCAACTTTCATGTCGGCCAGCTTCGTGCCGCCACCCATCGAGCCCGACACGTCGAGCATCAAAGAGATTTCGATGTTGGTTTCAGCGTTGCCGCCAACGGCAAGCTTGGCTACGCCGAACTCGCCGCCCGATACTTTCAGGAGCGGCAGTTCCTTGACACCGAGAATGCCCATGAACGGCGTCGAGATCGTCGCCGAACCCTGGCCAGTTATCGCGGTGCCGTTTTCCGCCATCGTGAACGAGATGTTGTCGGTCTTCGACTTGAGACGGCTCTTGATCGCCTCATTGTAGAATCTCTGAGCAACGGCCAGGGCCTTCACCTGGTCACCGTCGGACCGCAACGAGCTCGCTGCGGCCAGGACCGCAGAGTCGACCGCTGCAACCGTTTGGTCGCGGGCATTGAGCCAGCGCCCAAAATCGACCGCTGCGCCGATCATGCCGAACATGACGAACGTCATCAGTCCGAACATCATGGCGACATCGCCAGCGGCATCGCTTGAGAAGTCGGCAATCCGCGACCGGACCCGCCCAACCGCCCCCAAGCCCTTTTGGCTCTCCCGATTGGGAGCTGAAGCAGACGAACACCGCTTCAGTTGGATAGTAGACATAATACGCCTCCTGCACTTATATTGGCATTTTCACAATAAGCGCCGAGGTCTTTAAGACAGATTAAGTTGAGCGGTATCATTTGATGGTACAAACAAAATATAGAATGCATTTTAATCAAATTTGATTTGAATTTTATACTGTGATTTAACCAGATTTAAACTAATAATACTTGCATCGACAGTGTGTAAACATGGAAAATGCCTAGGTTTTTCAATGCCGCAGGGCTAGTGTCGTGGATACCCACGGAGCGCGCAGCGACATAAAGACTTGTTTATATCTTATTGCGTGCAGGCTACGGCTCGGCTATAGCTCCGTCGGCGACCGCGTTTTTTTTCCCCGGCGGTGATCTGAATTTGCCCTGGTCCGGCCTGCTTTACCGGCGCGCCCGCGCCACGCCCCAAAGCCTCGCCAATGCCCCTAAAGGAGCCGAAATGACCGCCACCAACGACTACATCGTCAAGGATCTGAGCCTCGCCGAGTGGGGCCGCAAAGAGATCTCGATCGCTGAAACCGAGATGCCGGGGCTGATGGCGACACGGGCCGAATACGGGGCAAAGCAGCCGCTGAAAGGCGCCCGCATCGCCGGTTCGTTGCATATGACGATCCAAACAGCGGTCTTGATCGAGACCCTGACAGCCCTTGGCGCCGACATCCGCTGGGTCAGTTGCAACATCTACTCGACCCAGGATCACGCCGCCGCTGCCATCGCCGCGGCCGGTGTTCCGGTCTTTGCCTGGAAGGGCGAAAGCCTGGTCGACTACTGGGATTACACGCGCAAGCTGTTCGAGTGGGGCGACGGCGGCATGCCGAACATGATCCTCGACGACGGCGGCGATGCGACCATGTTCGTACACTTAGGGCTGCGCGCCGAGAACGGCGATACGGCATTCCTCGACAAGCCCGGTTCGGAAGAAGAGGAAGTCTTCTTCGCACTGCTCAAGAAGACGCTGAAGGACAAGCCGAAGGGCTGGTTCGCCGAACTGGCGAAAAGCATCAAGGGTGTGTCGGAGGAAACCACCACGGGCGTGCACAGGCTTTATGAGATGCAGAAGAAGGGACTGCTGCTGTTCCCGGCGATCAACGTCAACGATTCGGTTACCAAATCGAAGTTCGACAACCTCTATGGCTGCCGGGAAAGCCTCGTCGACGGCATCCGCCGCGGCACCGATGTCATGATGGCCGGCAAGGTCGCCTTCGTCGCCGGTTTCGGCGATGTTGGCAAGGGTTCTGCTGCATCACTGAGCAAGGCCGGATGCCGCGTGATGGTGTCGGAAATCGACCCGATTTGCGCGCTGCAAGCGGCGATGGAAGGCTACGAAGTCGTGACCATGGAGGACGCAGCACCCCGGGCCGACATCTTCGTGACCGCGACCGGCAACAAGGACGTCATCACCGCCGACCATATGCGGGCCATGAAGGACCGCGCCATCGTCTGCAACATCGGCCACTTCGACAACGAAATCCAGGTCGCGGCGTTGAAGAACTTGAAGTGGAACAACATCAAGCCGCAGGTCGATGAAATCGAGTTCCCCGGCGGCAAGCGCATCATTCTGCTTTCCGAAGGCCGCCTCGTGAACCTCGGCAACGCCATGGGGCATCCGTCGTTTGTCATGTCGGCATCGTTCACCAACCAGACCCTGGCCCAGATCGAGCTGTGGACCAACCCGGCCAAGTACAAGAAAGAGGTCTACACGTTGCCGAAGCATCTCGACGAGAAAGTCGCGATGCTGCATCTCGCCAAAATCGGCGCCAAGCTGACCAAGCTGCGTCCCGATCAGTCGGAATACATCGGCGTCAAGCCGGAAGGCCCGTTCAAGTCGGATCAGTACCGCTATTAAGCGGGACCCCTCGACAAGCCTCAAACGCCGCCGTGAGCGCGGTTTGGTTCGGGAACAGTGCGCGGCGCTTGGGAAACACCCAGGCGCCGTTCGCGTTTTGGAGCGCTCTTGGCGCCATCGGACCCTGGCGGCGGCAACCCAAGCTCCGCATACTCACCGCAATGATTCGCGCGACCTCGCACGGATCAGGTCTGGCGTGGCCGTCGCGCGTTGCCGCTCCAGGCTCCTTCCCCAAGCCGTTGACAACGGACTTTCATGCGCGCCGTCGCCGCCAGTGCCCAGCGAACAACGACACGGCGCCAGCTGGCGATGCTGCTGCTGGCCGCAATGGGCTGCGTCACGGCACTGCTCGCAACCTTGGTCTCCGGCCACGCCAGCCAGCCCGACCGCATCGATCTGCGCCACATCTCGCTGATCGCGCTCGTGGCCGGCGCCGGCTTCATTGCAGGCCTGATCGTCTGGCACATGACCAGCGTCGCGCGGCGGGAAGCGCGCTACGCCAAAGCCGAAAGCCTGCAGCTGCGCCGCAACCTCGCCGCCGCCGACGCCATCATCCGCGCCGAGCCGCAGGTGCTGATTTTCTGGGAACAGGGCCAGGCCGTGAGGATCGTCGCTCACACCCTGAGCGGTGTGCCGGGACTACCCGAGCACCACGCCGAAATCCTGCGCTTCGGCCAGTGGTTAGAGCCCGGCGGGGCGCACGCGCTCAAATCGGGGCTCGATCAATTGTTCGCTCAGGGGCGCGCCTTCAACGTCATTCTGAAAACGACGGCCGGCGGTAACGTCGAGGCCGAGGGACGGGCGGCGGGCGGCCGCGCCGTGCTGCGGCTGAAAGACATCTCCGGCTACAAGCTCGAACTGTCGACCATTCTCGAACATCACACCACGCTCGCACGCGACGTGCGCTCAAGCCGCGCGCTGCTGAACACGCTGCCGATGCCGGTATGGCTGCGCGGCACGGATGGGCGCATCACGTGGGTCAACACCGCGTATGCGACGGCCGTCGATGCGCACAGCGACACGGAAGTGATCGAACGCCAGATCGAGCTGCTTGAAAGCCGCCAGCGCAAGGCGGTCGCTAAATCGATCGCCAGCGGCGAGAGCTATAAAGCCCGCGTGCACCTTGTCGCCGGCGGCGAACGCAAGCCGCACGATATTGTCGTGCTACCGCTCGAGGACGTGACGGCTGGTGCTGCCATCGACGTGACGGAAATCGAGACGGTGCAAGGCGAGCTCGAACGCCAGATCGCAGCCTACGACCGGACGCTCGATCGCGTCGAGACCGCTGTCGCAATTTTCAACCGCGAACAGCAACTCGTGTTTTTCAACGACGCCTACGCCAAGCTTTGGCAGCTCGATCCCGCATGGCTCGCGACGAAACCAAGCGACTCGACCGTGCTCGACCGGCTACGCGAACAGGGCAAGCTGCCGCCCGTCGTCAACTATCGCGACTGGAAGGCGTCCGTGTTGGCGTGCTACCAGACCGGCGCCGCGCTCGAAGACGGCTGGCATTTGACCGACGGGCGCATCCTTCATGTCATGGCCGAGCAGCGGCCCGACGGCGGGGTCACCTACCTGTTCGCCGACCAGACCGAACGCATCGCGCTCGAGAGCCGTTACAATGCGCTGATCGACGTGCAACGCGAAACGCTTGACGGCCTGAAGGAAGGCGTCGCCGTGTTCGGTACCGACGGCCGCTTGAAACTGTACAACGCGGCATTCGCCAATATCTGGCGCGTTGCGCCGCGCAAACTTGGCGAATTCCCGCACGTCGACGAGGTCATCGCGCAGGCGTCGGCGCTCCACAATGAGCCTGAGACCTGGACGCGTATCGTCCGCGCCGTCACAGCATTCCTCGACGAACGCGAAGCCTTCGACGGACAGATGCGCCGCAACGACCAGAGCGTCATCGACTACGCGCTGATGCCCTTGCCCGATGGCGCAACGCTGCTGACGTTTGCCGACGTGACGGCCGCCAAATCGGCCGAACGGGCGCTTGTTGAACGCAACGAAGCGCTTGTCGCCGCCGACCGCTTGAAGACGCAGTTCATCGGCCACATTTCCTACGAACTACGTACACCGCTGACCAACATAATCGGGTTCACCGAACTCATGGCCAGCCCGTTCATGGGCGACCTCAACGACAAACAGCGCGAATACGTCGCCGACATCATGTCGTCGTCAAAAACGCTGCTGGCGATCATCGACGATATTCTCGATCTCGCGACCATCGACGCCGGCAGTCTCGAATTGAAACTGGCGCCGGTCGGTGTCAGGACCGTCATCGATGCCGCAATCCTCGGCATCCGCGAACGCGCCATCCGGGCGCGGCTGACCATCGACATCGCCGTCGCTGACGACGTTTCGGAGTTCATGGCGGATGAAGCACGCATGCGCCAGGTGCTGTACAATTTATTGTCGAATGCCGTCGGGTTCTCGAAAGCCAACGACACGATCGAGCTGACCTGCTGGCGGGACGCAGGCAGCATTGCCTTTAGCGTCCAGGATCGCGGTGTAGGCATTCCAAAAGATCAGCTGCCGCGTGTGTTCCAGCGCTTTGAGAGCCGCAGCCAGGGCTCCAATCACAGGGGCGCTGGCCTCGGCCTTTCGATCGTCAAGAGCCTCATTGAGTTGCACGGCGGAACAATCGAGATCGTCTCGGAAGAAGATCGCGGCACGCGCGTGACCGTGAGGCTGCCGGAGAGGCCGATGCCCGCCGAAGACGGCGGCAGCAACGTGGTGGCAAGACGCGAGCGGGCAGCGTAAACTCGCTTTCGATGTCCACCCGCCTTTCGATTCCAGACCTTGATGAACCTCAGCTGGCGCGCCTGGCGCAGGACGTGGCGTTTATGCTTGCGCCTGGCGATACGCTGGCACTTGAAGGCGATCTGGGCGCCGGCAAGACCACGTTCGCCCGGGCACTGATCCGGGTGCTAACCGGCGACGCGGCACTTGAGGTGCCGAGCCCGACGTTCACGCTGGTGCAGACTTACGCCGCGCCCCGCTTCGAGGTGGCGCACTTCGATCTCTATCGCTTGAACGATGCCAGCGAGCTTGACGAACTTGGCCTCGACGCCGCATTGCAGCGCGGTGTCGCCGTGATCGAATGGCCGGAGCGCGGCGGCGATTTGATTGCGGCCGAGCGCTTGTCGATTTGCCTCAGTGAAGGAACGCGCGAGGACTTGCGCAACGCTGCGATTGCGGCGCCGGGATCGCTCGAACAGCGGTTGCAGCGCTTGGGCGAGATCCGCGACTTTCTAAAATCCGTTGGCTGGGGCGGCGGCGGCACGCATCTCTCCTATTTGCAGGGCGATGCTTCGGCGCGGCGCTATGCGCGGCTTCGCAAAGCGGATGGCTCGCGCGCGATTTTGATGGACTCACCCCGTCAGCCCGACGGCCCGCCTGTCCGCGACGGCATGCCGTATAGCCGCATCGCGCATCTGGCCGAGGACGTCCGGCCGTTTGTCGCCATCGCGCAGGCGCTCGACGCTAGCGGTTTCTCGACGCCGAAGATATTCGCTCATGATCTCAATCGCGGTCTGTTGCTGATTGAGGATTTCGGTGATGCCGTGTTCGGCGCCGAAGTCGCCAATGGCCGCGATCAAGCGGATCTTTGGATGCGGGCAACGGACACGCTCGTGGGCTTGCGCGGTCTTTCGCCTGCTGCGGCGTTGCCGCTGCCCGATGGCAGCACGCATAAAATGCCGTCGCTCGATCGCGGCGTGTGTCTGATCGAAGCCGAATTGCTGATCGACTGGTATTGGCCGGCGGCGCTTGGCAAGCCGATTGATGAAGCGGCGCGGCAGTCTTTCATAACCGTGTGGACAAATACCGCAGACCGCGTGCTTGCTTCCCCGCGCGGCTGGATGCTGCGCGATTTTCACTCGCCGAACCTGATCGCACTTGATGGCAGGGCGGCACCCCGCGACACCGGCCTCATTGATTTTCAGGACGCGCTGATCGGCCCGCACGCTTATGATCTGGTGTCGCTGTTGCAGGATGCACGGCTCGACGTACCGATTGAAATCGAGCGATCGCTGCTTGAGCGCTATGTCACGCGCATGGCTGCCCGCGAAGACGGCTTCGATGCGGGCCAATTCCGTTTCACCTACGCGGCGCTTGGCGCGCAACGCAACACAAAAATCCTCGGCATTTTTGCCCGACTCGCCAAGCGCGACGGCAAGCGGCAGTATCTCGCGCATATTCCAAGGATCTGGGGGTATCTCGCGCGTTCGCTCATCCATCCTGACCTGACTGAGCTTCGCGCGTGGTACGACACGCACCTGCCGCCGCAGGTTCGCGACCGGCCGCTAGACGTTTGAGACCGGATGTGACGGACGCGCGCATGACACGTGACGATCAGCGACCCACCGCCTTCGTGCTCGCCGCCGGCATGGGCAACCGCATGCGGCCGTTGACCGACACGCTGCCAAAGCCGCTGGTGGAGCTCGCCGGGCGGCCGCTGATCGACCACGTGCTCGATTCCATAGCTGCGGCCGGCATTTCGCGCGCGGTCGTCAACGTGCACTATCTGGCTGACAAGCTCGAGGCGCATTTGAAGGGCCGGGCAAGTCCCAAGGTCATCATCTCGGACGAGCGCGACGCGCTGCTCGATACCGGCGGCGGCGTGGTCCGTGCGCTGCCGCTGATTGGACGTGGGCCGGTTCTCATTCACAATTCCGACAGTGTCTGGATTGAAGGGCCCCAGTCAAATCTTGGCCGGTTGATGGCGGCGTACGATTCCGTACGCATGGACAGCCTGCTGCTGCTGGCGCCCAGGGAAACGAGTCTCGGCTATGACGGCCTCGGCGATTTCTCACTGGGGCTTGATGGGCGGTTGGAGCGCAGAATCGGGCGGACCACGGCGCCGTATGTGTTCGCCGGTGTGTCGATGATCCACACGCACATGTTCAACGGCGAGGCTGAACGGCCGTTCTCGCTCAACCATGTGTGGGACCGCGGCATCGCAGCGCGGCGTCTCTATGGCATCGTGCTCGACGGGCAATGGATGCACGTCGGAACGCCGGAGGCCTTGGCCGTTGCCGAACGCGCGATTGCAGGCGCCAGCGCGACTGCGGTGCCAGCGACAGGTCCGCGCGCATGACGCCACGCATCTATACCGTACCGCCCGGCGTGCCGTTTTTGCGCGCGCTTGCCGACGCCTTGCTGGCCGGCAACCTGCCGAATCCCGGCGGCATCAAGCCCGATCCGCTGAGCCTTCCCGATATCACGCTGCTGCTGCCGACCAGGCGAGCGGCACGCGCCGCGCAGGAGGCGTTCCTCGCAAGTTCGGGACGCAAGGCGCTGCTGATGCCGCGCATCCGCCCGATCTCGGAGGGCGAGGAAGACTTAGGTTTGCTGACGAGCCTTGCGTCAGGCGACAAAGTACGGCCCGACGGCCTCGACATGGCGCCTGCGATTGCGCCGCTGGCGCGCACGCTGACGTTGATGCAGTTGGTGCAGCGCTGGCGCGAGCAAATTACCAAAAGCGACGATGATCCCCGCTTGCAGGCCGAAGCGACGCCGGCGCAGGCTGCAAATCTCGCCGCCGAACTCGCCGGTCTGATGGACGAAATCGAGCGCGAGAACGTGGCGCTGTCAGGTCTCAAAGGGCTTGTGCCCGACACCTATTCCGAGCACTGGAAGCTGACCGTCGAGTTCCTAAAAATCGTGACCGAGTATTGGCCCGCGCACCTTGGCGCCAGCGGCCAGTCGTCGCCGGTCGCGCGGCGCAACGCCGTCATTCTTGACGAGGCTAAGCGCATCGCCGCCAGACCGCTTGGTGCCCCCGTCATTGTGGCGGGCATCACGGGCTCGATACCGGCGACGGTTGAACTGATGCGCGCTGTGCTGGCCCGCGACGGCGGCGCCATTGTGTTGCCTGCGCTCGACCAAGCGCTCGATGACGCAAGCTGGGACATGATCGTTCCCGATCATCCCGAGCATCCGCAGTTTGGCTTGAAAAAGCTGCTCGACGGACTAGGCGTCGCGCGCGGCGACGTGGCGCTGCTGCCGGGTATCACAGCGAACAGGGCCCGCGATGGCCGCGCCGCTTTCATCTCGGAAGCCATGCGGCCCTCCGCGACGACGGCCGCGTGGCATGACTATGCGCAATCCGCCAACGGACCCGCGATCCAAGCCGCGCTCGCCGGGATCTCGCTGATCGCAG
The DNA here is from genome assembly GCA_031402935.1 of Hyphomicrobium sp. Lineage (GTDB taxonomy): Bacteria > Pseudomonadota > Alphaproteobacteria > Rhizobiales > Hyphomicrobiaceae > Hyphomicrobium_B. The sequence continues at coordinate 16,924 of JANNSR010000179.1, forward strand.
CGCAGAACGCCCAGGAAGAAGCCGAGGCTGTAGCACTCATCCTGCGCGAAGCCGTCGAAACACCAGGCAAGACGGCGGCGCTGGTGTCGCCCGACCGGCTGCTGGCGCGCCGCGTCGCCATCCGGTTGGAGTCCTGGGGCGTCCGCGTCGACGACAGCGCCGGGCGTCCGTTTGCCAAGACGGTGCCTGGCACGTTCCTGGCGCTCGTCGCCGATGCGGCGGTGCATCAGTTCGCACCAGCGCAGATGATGTCATTACTAAAGCATCCGCTGTGCCGCTTGGGGCTCAGAGCGTTTGACGTCCGCCGCTTTGGTCGCGCACTTGAGATTGCTGCGTTTCGCGCGCCGTATCTTGGCAAGGGGCTGGACGGCATCGCCGCGGCGCTGGAAAAGTTCGAGCGTGGCGCGGCTAACAAAGAACGTCTGCATCCGGCAGCATCACGGTTGTGGGACGAGGACCGCGCCGGTGCCCGCGATGTCGTTGCGCGGCTCGGCGCAGCGTTCGTGCCCTTGACCAAACTCTACGGCGACCGGCGCCCGCACACGCTGCGCGCGTTCGCTGAGGCGCACGCGGCTGCCGCCGAGGCGCTCGCCACGTTACCGGTGGAAACCGGCGCGGACACTGACACCGCCGTAAATCCGCTGTGGCAGGGCGAGGCTGGCGCGCTGGCGCAGGCGTTTTTCATGTGTCTGTTCGACCCCGCGATGCCGGACATCGCGATACATTCCGCCGACTACGCCGATCTCTATCGCAGTCTCTTAGCGCGCGAAAACGTGCGCGAGCGGAGCCCCGTGCATCCACGCGTCGCCATCTGGGGTCCGTTCGAAGCCCGTTTGCAGCAGGCCGATGTGATCGTGCTCGGCTCGCTGAACGAGGGCACCTGGCCCGAAGCCGCAGAACCCGGCGCGTGGCTGAACCGGCCGATGCGGCAATCGCTCAAATTACCAGCTCCCGAAGAGGATATCGGCCGCGCGGCGCATGATTTTGCAGCCCTACTGGGCGCCGAGCGGGTTTACCTGACGCGCGCCCAGAAGATCAACGGCGTGCCGACGGTGCCGTCGCGCTGGCTGATGCGGATCTCGGCCTTGCTCGGCGGCATGAATTTGTCAGAGGCGCTGAAGCCCGATCAGCCGTGGCTGGCGTGGGCGCGTGCGCGCGATGCCATTGACGAGACGAAGCGCATCCGCATCTCAGCGCCCGAACCGCGCCCGGCCCTCGGCTTGCGCCCGCGCCGCATGAGCGTGACGCGCGTGCAGGAGTGGATGACCAATCCCTATGCCGTCTACGCCCGCGCGATTTTAAAACTCGAGCCGCTGCCCGTGCTTGGGCTAACACCCGACCAGAGCCTGCGCGGCGCGCTGGTGCATGAGGTGATGTCGCGGTTTGCCAGCGCGTACCCTTCGGCTTTGCCGCCGGATTTCAAGCAACAGCTCGAGAAAATCGCGGCGGACGTTCTGACCAGCTACACCGGGCACGCCCGCGTGGCCGCGTTCTGGATGCCGCGCCTCGCCCGCTTTTTGGAGTGGTTCGCTGCTGGCGAAGGGGCGCGGCGCGAGGGCGTCGCACAGGTGATCGCCGAGACGCCGGGCAGTTTGGTGCTCGACGCGCCCGGCGGGCCGTTCACGCTGACGGCGCGGGCCGACCGCATCGATGACGGCGACATGGGACTTGTTATCACCGACTACAAAACCGGCGTGATCCCGAACGATACGGCGGTGCGGCAAGGACGCGCGCCACAGCTGCCGCTGGAGGCTGCGATCGCGTTGGGGAAGAGCGGCTTTCCCGGTATCGCCGGAAAATCTGTTGCGGCGCTGCGCTATATCAGAGCCTCAGGTGGCGAACCGCCGGGCGAAGAAAAGCGCATTAAGGTCGCGGACATCGCAGCGCTAGCGGCGGAGGCCCAGCGCGGGCTTGAACGCCTCGTCGCCGATTTCGACGACGACGCCAAACCGTACCGTGCCATCCGCCGCCCCGGATTCCGTTACGACTACGACGACTATGCGCACCTCGCCCGCGTCGCCGAATGGTCGGCGCACGCCGAAGACGAGGGCGGCGCATGACATTGAAGAAGCAATCGCGTGACATCGCGGCGGCACGCAAGCGCACAGCGAAGGCGCAGGCGGACGCCGCCGATCCAGCTGCGTCCGTCTGGGTCAACGCCAACGCCGGCACCGGCAAGACCCACGTGCTGACATTGCGCGTGTTGCGGTTGCTGCTCGCCGGCACGCCGCCGCAACGTATTTTGTGCCTGACGTATACCAAGGCCGCCGCCGCCGAAATGTCGAAGCGCGTGTTCGACCAATTGGCCAGCTGGGTCACGGCGCCCGATGCAGCGCTGACAGCAATGCTGACGGACATCATCGGCACCAAGCCCGGCGCGACGCTCACCGCCTTCGCCCGTACGTTGTTTACGCGCGCTATCGAGACGCCGGGCGGGCTGAAAGTGCAGACCATTCACGCCTTCTCCGAGCGTTTGCTGCAACGTTTTCCCCTCGAGGCCGGAGTGCCGCCCGGCTTCAAAATCCTTGATGACGAAAAGGGGCGCGAACTGAAAGCTCGCGCTATCGAAGGCACGCTCGAAGCGGCGACCGCACGGCCGGGCACGCCGGTGGCAGCGGCGCTGTCGTGCATCATCCGCTACGCGGCGGATTCGAATTTCGACGAGCTGTTGGGCAAGGCCATCACGGAACGGGCATGGCTTGATGCCGCAAGCCGGATCAGTCTTGGCAAAAGCAGCGACGACTTTGCGGCTGCAGAAGCGCTGCTGCGCAAAGCCTTTGGCGTCCGCGACAAGGTGACAACGGCAACGCTCGACAGCGAGCGGGCGGCAACGCTGTCATCTGCCGACATTGCGGCGCTGCGCGATCACCTTGCGGGTGGCGGCAAGACAGACACAGGCCACAGCGAGACGCTGAGCCGGGCGCTCTCGGCATCGCAGCCTGAGCACCGTGCCGAAGCTGTCGGCGATTATTTCCTGATCGATAAAGGCAACGACACGCGCGCCAGCCTGATGACTAAGGCGCTGGCCACAGCACGGCCCGACCTGTTGGCGATCGCGGACGCAGCACAGTCTAAATTTTTCGCGCTGACACAAGAAGTCAAGGCTCTCCGTCTGGTTGAGGCCTCCGCCGCGCTGTACCGGATGGCGGGCGAGGTACTGCAGCGCTATCGCGATGCCAAGATGGCGGCAGGCGCGCTCGACTTCGACGATCTGATCGAGCGCACGACAAACTTGCTGATAACGTCAAGCAATGCGGAATGGGTTCTGTTCAAGCTCGACGGCGGTCTCGACCACATCCTCGTCGACGAAGCACAGGACACGAGCCCGGCGCAGTGGTCGATCATCGAAGCTTTAGGTGCTGAATTCTTCTCAGGCGATGGTGCCCGCGATACGGCGCGCACGATCTTTGCCGTCGGCGACGAAAAGCAATCGATCTACTCGTTCCAGGGCGCGGCGCCCGAAATGTTCGCGCGCATGGGCGAGATATTCGCGGCACTGGCAGGCAACGCGCGGGGGCCGTGGCGGCGCGTGCCGCTCAATCTGTCGTTCCGCACCGTGCAGCCCGTACTCGACGCGGTCGATAGCGTGTTCAGCGATGCAGAGCGAACGCCGGGACTGACGGCGGCTGCGGAGACCATACAGCACATCGCCAGCCGCGAAGGGCAATCGGGGCGGGTTGAGATCTGGCCAACTGAAAAAATGACGGAGGCGGCAGAGTCGAGCCCGTGGGATCCGCTAGGTGACACAGCGATACGCGCGCCAGCGAACCGGCTCGCCGAACGCATTGCTGAAACGATTGCAGGCTGGCTCAACAGCGGCGAGCGCTTAGCGTCGGAGGACCGCGCCATCCGCGCCGGCGATATCCTCATTCTGGTGCGCAAACGCCAGCCGTTCGCGGTGCCGATGGTGGCGGCTTTGAAAGCGCGCGGCATAGCGGTCGCCGGGTCGGATCGCATGGCGCTGACCGATCAAATCGCGGTCGAGGATTTACTCGCGCTCGGGGATTTCGTGACCTTGCCTGAGGACGATCTGGCACTCGCCAACGTGCTCAAGGGGCCGCTGTTCAATCTCGACGACGACGACCTGATGACGATTGCCGTCGGCCGCAAGGGCGCGTTGTGGAAGGCGTTCCTGGCCCACGCCGATGACACGGCCAAGTATAAGCCGGCGGCGGAGACGCTTAAACGCTGGCGTGCCAAGGCCGACTTCATGCCGCCGTTCGAGTTTTATGCCAGCCTGCTCGACCGCGACGGCGGGCGCACAAAGATGTTGCACCGTCTTGGGCCCGAAGCCGCCGACGCCATCGATGAGTTTCTTGATCTGGCACTCAGCTACGATGATGGCGCGCCGCCGTCGCTGACGGGCTTCCTGGCCAATCTCCGTGCCCAAAGCCGCGACGTGAAGCGTGACATGGATCATGGCCGCAACGAAGTGCGCGTGATGACCGTGCACGGCGCCAAGGGCTTGGAGGCGCCGATCGTATTCCTGCCCGACACCTGCACGACAGCGTCCGGCGACGGCGCAGCGCTCAGGCTTTTGAAACTTGGCGATGTCACCCGGCCAGCCGGCCTGCCCGATCCAGTCGTCTGGCCGGTCAAAGGCACATCGTCACTGCCGCCTGTGCGCGCTGCGACCGCCGCTAAAGACGCGCGCGACGAAGAAGAACGCAACCGCCTGCTCTATGTCGCCATGACCCGGGCGCGCGACCGGCTTTACATCGCCGGTTTCGAGGGTAAGCGCGGCCGCGCAGACGGCTGCTGGTACGATCTGATTGCATCCGGTTTAGGCGCCCGCCCCGATGACGCGGGCTTTGCGGGTTGGCAGTCTGAGAGTGCGCAGGACGCGGCTCCAGAAAAACCGAAAACGGACGCGGCTGTTGCCCCGACTGCTCAAGCCTTACCGGCCTTTGCACTGCGCCGCGCCGCGTCAGAACCGCAGTTGTCGGTGCCGCTGGCGCCGTCGCGCCTCGAACCCTATGCGCCGGACGCCGAGGGTGAGCCGCTTGTCGCGACCACAACCGATCCGGCGCGGACGTTCGACCGGCCGTCGCCGCTGGCAAGCCCGGGCGAGCATCGCTTTTTGCGCGGAACGCTGACGCACGCGCTGCTCGAGCACTTGCCCGCAATCCCCGCTGCAAAACGCGAGGCGGCGGCAAAGGCATTTATCGCCGCGCGCGGCGCGGTACTGTCAAAGTCATCGCAAGCTTCGATCGTGCGCGAAACGCTCACCGTTCTCGGCCATGGCGAATTTGCAGTGTTGTTCGGACCTTCAAGCCGCGCCGAAGTTCCGATCTCGGCTGTCATTGCGCGGCCACCTGGCGGCGGCAAGGGTCCGGCGCTGAAACTCTCAGGCCAGATCGACCGGCTGGCTGTGACTGATCGCGAGGTCTTTATCGTCGACTACAAAACCAACCGGCCGCCGCCGCGCGACATCGCGACTGTAGCGCCGGCGTACCTGTTCCAGCTCGCGGCCTATGCCCTGGCGCTGCGCGAAATATACCCGAAGCTGAAAATCCGGCCGGCGCTGCTGTGGACCGACGGCGCGCGGCTTATGGAAATTCCAGAAACCGTCATCAACGGCTATATTGCGCGGCTCTGGGATCTCGATCTTGCGTGCCTTGACGCTGCTTGACCCAATACCTACCTTCCGGGTCCGGGATTCATAGGCCAGGCACCCCCGCCCGCGCCCGAAAATGGAGACTAATCAATGGCAACCGCCGTAACCGACAGCAGCTTCGAGCAGGAAGTGCTGAAAGCCAGCGAGCCCGTTCTGGTCGATTTCCACGCCGTGTGGTGCGGCCCATGCAAGGCTATGGCCCCGGCGCTCGACCAGGTCGCGCAGGAAATGCTCGGCAAGGTCAAGGTCGTGAAAATCGATGTCGATGAGAACCCGGCTGTCACGGGTAAGTATGGCATCCGCGCCATGCCGACGCTGATCTTGTTCAAGGGTGGCGAAGTGGCCGCCCAGCACACCGGTGCCATCGTGCAGAAGAAAAAGCTCGAGGAGTGGATCAACGCCAGCGTCGTGGCGTAGTCTTCGTCCCATTACGTCGAGCGCAGGTTTAGAAACCCCGCGGATTTGGTCCGCGGGGTTTTTTTGTTTGGGCGCTTAGGCCTTCACGTCAGCGCCTGCCGGTACGACGACGGCGAACATGTCGTGCAGCGCGGTCAGGCTGGCATCATGCAGCGCCTTGGCCGATGTGACACCGCCGGTCGGGTTCGGCAGCGACCGGGTGGCGGTGGCGGCGGCGACGACAGTTGATTTGTAGCCGTGGTTGAAGGCGGCGCGCGCGGTCGAGTTGACGCAAACGTGGGTCATGAACCCGGCGATGGTCAGATCCTCGACCTGGAGACCCTTCAACAGATCGTGGAGGTTGGTTTTTTCAAACGAGCTCGGATAGTTTTTGACAACAACCGGCTCGCCGGGGCGCGGCCTTACCGGATCGGCGATGGCGCCGATCGGCGCGTGAACGTCGTAGGGCGATCCGGCGCCAGCATCGTGCTGGATGTGGATGATGGGGCGGCCGGCGGCGCGGAAGCGCTCGAGCAACGTTTTGCACTCGGCCAATGCCGGCTCGACGCCCTCGAG
>JANNSR010000180.1:0-19018 GCA_031402935.1 Hyphomicrobium sp.
AGCATGAACCCATGTGGGTTCGGAGGTGGGGGTGCTAGGCGCCTGAGCCGAGGCAGGCACCCTTGCGAAGACCCGGTGTTGGATCAGTTCGTCGAGGGTGCGCGCGACGACGTCTTCTTTCCAGTAGTCGATGTGCCCGCCAGCCTTCAAAATGCGGTTTTGGATCGCAAGGCCTCCGGGGTCTCTGATGCGCCCGCCGATATAGTCATCGACGCGGTAGAGATTGACCCAGCAGCGCAGCGCGCGGCGGAAGTCTTCGGACACTTCGTGCTCGGGGCCATATTCGTGAAAATAATTCTGGTAGATTGTGCCGAGCGGCGAACCAAGCGTCAGCAGCGCCGGCGTCGCGCCACCGATCGCGGCGTAGCCCGGACCGGCGTTTTTCAGATAGTCGTAAGCGACGATCGACCCCTGACTGTGGGCGACAAAGATCACATCATCGAATTGCTGATCCTTGACGTGCTTTTCGAGGAGCGTCACCAGCCGGCGCTGAATGCGCTCGCGCCGCGGCCTGTCGGACTGGATCTGAAACAGTGCCGGCAGGAATTTTGCCGCAGTTTCCCGGCGCGGCATGTAGTGATGGTCGATCAGATCGCGGGCAATATGCACCACGTTCGATACCCGGTGGCCGAAGAACAGTGGCACGATCAGCGCCAGCGCCGCTGCGGCGGGCAGGAAGACGCCGCGGAACGCAACGAAGCGGGGGTCTTTTTCAAGCTCCGGCTGCAGCAGCACGAGTGCGATAACGGCAAAAAATGCGTAAATCAGAAGCTTTACCAGAAATGGACTGAATAGAAGCCGCGGCATGTGCCGGGCGTTGCGCTCTAGCCGCTGCGCCAACTTCTCGCCTTCGAGCTTTTTCGTGCCCGCATGTGCAAGCACGCTGCGAACTTTCATCAGCGCCAACGCCGCGATGATCATGATGACGACGGTGAACGTCGCTGCGACGTAAATGAATTTGAAGCGCGAGATCCAGTCTGGATGGACGTCGGCCAGTATGAACAACTCGAGCACGTCGTTGTTGTTCTTGAACGTCGCCTGGATCTTGTCCTTGACCGCGACAATGCTTTGATCGGTGACGAGTGCGGTGATCGCGGCATTCGCCTCGGCCCGGTTTAGCATCGGGTAGAGAACAGTGACAACGATGGTCACCCAAAGCATGAATTGCAGGATCAGAATTGCAACGCTCGTCGCAATGATCCCGCTTTCAGCCCGGGTTCGCCTATTGCGCGCAAACACCCAGCCTAAAGACAAGATTGCCAAACAAACCAGCAGCAGAATGCCCCAGCCGCGCCAAAGCCAGATAATAACCTTGTAAAGGCCGCTGATATAGCAGTCCTCCGGAAGCACGCACTTGACCGCCTCTTTGGTTTCGCTCGGAAAAAGCTGGAATGCGTCAAGCGGCCAGACCTCGTCGAGCAACGGAAGCAGGATGCTGAGGTAATCGAGCACGAACAGAGCGGCTGCGACGGTGACGCCCCATACGACGATGTCGTACCATGTGAAGTCCTGGAACTTCAGAATGCGGTAGAAAAAGTACATGGCGCTCAGAACGAGCAGTGTCTGCACAATCAGCAGTTTCCAGTGGGCGTTGTCGGCGGAGTACCGGAGCCCGATCGGTTCGAACAGCAGCACCGCGCAGATCGCGGACGTCGCAATCGTCAGCGCCGCGATCGGTCCGCGCAATATCCACGCAGCAAACAGCAGAATTTTCCGGACAATGTATGACGAAGCATCGCCGCCACGCGACAACATCGCATCGACAAGGTGGTGGGACTCGAAAATGACCCGGAACAGCCCGAGCAGCGTGTTGATACGGCCTGGATCAAGCATCGTCGTGTCGGCCCAGAACAGCTCGGAGCCCGAGAGTTCAACGCCATTACGCGTGGCAGTGCGGCTGAACACCGGATAGGAAGTCGGCTGGCGGCTCTTGTCGGTTTCGAGCCCGGGCTCCGGCTCGTCAAGCTGCTGGACTGCTGCTACGTCCTCGGACCTGTAGCCGAGTTTGGAATCACCGAGGGATTTGAACAGCGCATTGATGCAATAGCCGGGTTTCGTTTCGCCGACGCCGTGGACCACGACGATGCCGACGCGGCGCGGACGGATTGCGTCCTGTGACCCATCGCCGGCCATGATCTACTCCCACCCCAACATCACTTCCAAAAATTAGGACAAGTGTTTTGCCTGCCTGCGCCCATGTCAATCGCCGACATGGGTCGCGCGAGCGATTATCGCCGGAGCGTGGCGTGGCGGCTTTGCGGATAGGCCTGCCACAAAGCGTGATAGAACACGAAAAAGGCGCGCCGGGCCATCATGTTGGGTTAACGCTGTGGACGCCGGTCATGAAAGGGGTTCAAAATGTTGCCGAAAATCGCCCACCCGTCCTGGATCGCCTACGGGCTCATTGCGGTGCTGATCGGGATCTGGCTGATCCGCTGGGCCAGCCGCAACAACATGGCGTCCGCCATCCGCGACGCGACCGTCGGCGTTGCCCTCGATACAATCGCCAAGCGCGGGCGTCCCGACATGCCAGCCGAGCTGCGCGCCAAAGTCGATGACATCAGGAATGCCCCAGGCAAAAGCGGCAAGGCCAAAAAGATTGCCAGTTACGGTGTCCGCCACTCGCTGTCGCAGATCGCCGGCATTACCGGCTTCATCCTCGTTATGTCGGGTTTAGTCGCCGCAGTTTTCGGCGTCTACTACGAATGACGGCAGCGCCGCGACTACAAACCCTTGCGATGCCGGTGGTAGGCGAACGCGACCGCAAGATTGTCTGTTTCGCGCAATGGCCGGTGCACGAGAGAGGCGCGAAACTGCGTCGACCGCGTCGCAGACGCGCGCTCGTCTAAACCCTCGGCGGCGCGCAGGCGCAGCAGGGTCTCAACGAAAGACAAAAAATTTTGTGAACGGTATTTCACGGCTGATCTCAATGTCGTTGCATCACACCAGCATTCGATGCGCTTCTAGTTATTATTACGCACAAACGGTCAATCAAGTAGCCACCCGCCGCCACTTCTCGAAACATCGTTAAATTTTGCGTAAAATCCGAGGGCCTACGGTGCGTCAAGCGACAGTCGCGATCACTCTCCCGTCGAGGCACGGAAGCGGTGATAGTCGAAGGCATTCGAAAGCTCGTCGGTCTCGGGCAGCGCGGGCGCAACGATTGAAGCACGAAACCGCTCGGGTCGCGTCGCGCGCAGCTGCGCATCGATGAACTCTGCCCAGTAAATCCGGCGCAAATTCTTCGCGTAGGCTTCGAACGACTGTGACCCGTGATGTGCCATGCCTACTGGACCGGTTGCAAAACGGCTTTCGCGCTTAATATTTATCATAGGTAAGTGACTGGGCTTCTGCACACGGCATAAGAAATTATCAGCTACGCTTAAGCAGCACTTAACGCCCGTCCGGACGCGGACAATGGCGGCGCTTCATGCGGCAGTCAGCTTCTTCATGACCTCTTCCGACACCTCGAAGTTGGCGTAGACGTTTTGCACGTCTTCGTCGTCGTCGAGGGCTGCGATCATTTTCATGATCGTCTCGGCTTTCTCTTCATCAACCATCGTCGTCAGGTTGGGCTTCCAGATCGCCTTGACGCTTTGCGGCTCGCCGAGCTTTTTCTCCAGCGCCGCGGCCACCGCGCCCAAGGCCTCGAACGCACATACGATTGTGTAGGACAGATCGTCGGACACGACGTCGTCAGCGCCAGCTTCGATCGCCGCTTCGAACATCGCGTCCGCCGTCCCCTTGCCGGCCCGGTATGCGATCTCGCCAACACGGCTGAACATGTGGCTGACAGAGCCGGTCGAGCCGAGACTGCCGTCGTATTTCGTGAACACGGCGCGGACGGCACCGCCGGTGCGGTTGCGGTTGTCGGTCAGCGCTTCGGCGATGATGGCGACCCCGCCGGGACCATAGCCCTCGTAGCGCACGCTGTCGTAGTTGGCTGTGTCGTTGCCGGCGGCTTTCTTGATGGCGCGCTCGATATTGTCCTTCGGCATGTTCTCAGTACGCGCCTCCTGGATGGCGAGACGCAGCCGCGCGTTCATCGCCGGATCGGGCAGGCCCATTTTGGCGGCGACCGTGATTTCGCGGCTAAGCTTGGCGAACATTTTGGCGCGGGCCGCGTCTGCCCGGCCCTTCTTGTGCATGATGTTCTTGAAGGCTGAATGGCCGGCCATGGATCGCGTCCGCTGGGAGCTTGGATTTCAGAGCTGTATTGCGCGGGACTTCCCATCGCGGTCAAGGGCGCGGCTTACGCCGTCCAAAATGCCGGGATGGTTGGTTCCAGATGCGGGCCCTGCCGGAACGCGGCGCAGCGGATCGCTAGGCCGGTTTTGTCGTCAATCTCGACCGCAAAACCGGACAGCGACCCCGGACCGAGCGCCGGCTCATAGCGCCCGCGCGGGATTTTGGTCAGAAATCGGTTGATCGGCTCGTCGGCTTCCATGCCAAGCACGGAGTTGTAGTCGCCGCACATGCCGGCGTCCGACATGTATGCCGTGCCGCCCGCCAGCACGCGGTGGTCGCTGGTCGGCGTGTGCGTATGCGTGCCGGCGACGGCGCTGACGCGGCCATCGAGGAAATGCCCGAGCGCCTGTTTCTCGCTTGTCGCCTCGGCGTGGAAATCGACGAAGATGACGTCGGCACCGGTTTTGAGCTTGCAGGCGGTAATCTCGTTGTCGATGGCGCGGAACGGGCAATCGAGTTCGGTCATGAACACGCGGCCCATGGCATTAATAACCAGCACGTCGGCGCCGTTCTTGGCTTTCAGCATCACGGCGCCCTTGCCGGGGGTGCCTTTGGGGAAATTCAGCGGCCTGACGAGGCGCTCCTGGCGTTCGATGTAGACCAGGGTGTCCTTCTGGTCGAAGGCATGATTGCCAAGCGTGACGCAATCGGCGCCGGCGTCGAGGATTTCGTTCAGAATAGCTTCCGTGATGCCAAAGCCGCCGGCCGCGTTTTCGCCGTTGATCACCACGAAGTCGAGGTTGTGGCGCGAGATCAGGCCCGGCAAAGCTTCGCAGGCGGCGGTACGGCCCGAGCGGCCGACTATGTCGCCGAGAAACAGAAAGCGCATCAATCTCCCTCTCCCCATTTCCCTGCGCTTGAGATGGGGAGAGGGCTGGGGTGAGGGGCGGCCGCTTGTTCAGCGCCAGTTGCTGCCCTTAACCCTAACCCACTCCCCGTTTAGGACGGGGACAGGGGACTATTCAGTGCATTTATGCGGGCCCGACGGCGTCAGCACCCAATCCAGCCGCTGGTCATAGGCCTCGACCGGCACCGCGTCGACCCTTTGTTCGTCGTAGGCAAGACCGACGGCAAGCACTGGACGTTTCGCGCGCAGCTTCGCCAGCGTGCGGTCGTAAAAGCCGCCGCCGTAGCCGAGCCGGTTGCCGCATGCATCAAACGCCAACAATGGCAGCAGTACAACATCGGGCTCAACTTCGGGCTTGTCGTCGAGCGGTTCGGCGATGCCCCAAGCGGCGGCTTCCATCGCGTCTCCCGGCGCCCAGGCGCGGAGTAACAGGGGAAGGCCCTTGCCTGCCATCACCGGGAGCGCAAGCCTGACGCCCTCAGCATGAAGCCAGGTCATCAAATCAGCTGGATTGATCTCATCGCGGATCGCGGCAAAACCCGAAACCGTCATGCCAGGTTGAACGCGCAAAAAATCCAGGCCATGGGCGGCGAGGCGACGGCTGGCCTCGGCGCCGTGCAGGTCGTAGGCTGCCTTGCGCAAACAAAGCGCCCGGGCGCGAAGGTCTTTTTTTTCGTCCAGCATGCCGCCCGGCATTTGTTGCAATTTTCAGCATTGGCGACCGGCGCGCAGAACGCGTGGCGCCAAAACCTGCCCGAGTGCTTCGCGCCTTCCGGCCGGCTCCGCGAAGCGGAGTCGGAAGGCGCAATCAATAAAGTGCCGCGAAGGCCGTCGGGATCATGATCCCGCGTGGTCCCTACGAGTGTAGGTGGGCACCGTGTGTCCGGAACCACGGCTCCGGCCAGGGACAGCACCCGTGCGGATCTTATAGGCCCCCGGGTCATTTGCCCCTAACGAGCCCCGCAGCGAAGATAACGTAGGCGATGGGCGTCATAAAATCCAGAGCCGGCACGCCGTATCCATGATCCTGTCGACAACAATCGGCTAACGGCTGACCCAGATCGCAGCCAGCGCCGCCGCAAGGGCACTTTCGTTCGCGTTCGGGCGCGGCGGCGTTAACTGCCAGACTTGCGGCCGGCAGCGAGTTCTACAGCGGCGGCACTTTTGGCGATGTCTTTGAGCTTATCGGTCTGGTCGTCGAGCAAGCTGTCGATGTCGGCGCGGGCATCAAACAGCTCATCCGCCAGTGTCAGCGCGGCCATCAGGACCAGGCGCTCGTCACCAATGCCGCCATGCTCCTGCATCAAGCCATCGAGCTTGGCTTTCAAATAGTTGGCGAGCAGCTCAAGACGCTCGACGTCGCCCTCGCCGCATTGGAAGCGGTAGGTACGACTGTTGAAGGTAATGGCAACCTGAGCCAACCGGCGTTTAGCGGCAGTGCCGCCCCTCTCCCCGACTCGATCACTCAGTCGGACAGGTTATGGAGCGAATCAATAACCCAATCAATGCGGTTGATGACATCCGCATGCTTTTGCTCAAGCTCGGCGATGCGGGCGCACGCCGCCGCCAGCTCAGCCTTCAGGCGTGCCGTCTCGTCGTCCGGTACGCGTGCGGCGACCGGCTTGCGAGGCAGTCTGGCGTCCTCGGGACGCTTCGATTTTGCAGTGCTGCGTTCCGTCATGGCCTCTGTTCGCCTTTTCCGGCGACACGATTGACGCGACACACATGTGAGCGAAGAACCTACGTTACGTGCGCGTCCTTGAGCCCGTCAACCAAGGTCTCGACTTGTTCCGGCGCAATCGCATCAAATAAAAATGTTCCACGCCTGAAACGGCGATTTGCGGGCGCGAGGCCAGAGTGTGGCCAGCGCGAGGTCAGAGCGAGGGATGCCGCATTGACAGGCACCTCAGCGGTCACGCAAATGGCGCCCAAATCGCGGGCACTCCGCGTTCAGCGGGCCGTCTTGCCCGCAAATTCTGGCTTCGAACACTAAATCCCGCGGAGGAATGACGTTATGACTGTCAAGGTCGCGATCAACGGTTTTGGCCGCATCGGCCGCAACGTGCTGCGCGCGATCGTCGAAAGCGGCCGCACGGACATCGAGGTTGTCGCCATCAACGATCTCGGCCCGGTCGAGACCAACGCCCACCTGCTGCGCTTCGACAGCGTGCACGGCCGCTTTCCGCACACGGTCACGGTTTCCGGCGACACGATCGATGCCGGCCGCGGCCCAATCAAGGTGACGGCGATAAAGAACCCGGCTGAGCTGCCACACAAGGCTTTTGGCGTCGATATCGCGCTCGAGTGCACCGGCATTTTCACGGCGAAGGACAAAGCCAAACTTCACCTTGAAGCCGGCGCCAAGCGCGTGCTGGTCTCGGCGCCCGCAGACGGCGCCGATCTGACCGTCGTCTACGGCGTCAACCACGACAAGCTGACGAAGGATCACCTCGTCGTCTCGAACGCGTCGTGCACCACGAACTGTCTCGCGCCAGTTGCCAAGGTGCTGCACGACCTGGTCGGTATCGACAAAGGCTTCATGACCACGATCCACGCCTACACCGGCGACCAGCCGACGCTCGACACTCTGCATAAGGATCTCTACCGCGGCCGGGCGGCCGCACTGTCCATGATCCCGACGACGACGGGCGCCGCCAAGGCCGTCGGCCTCGTGCTGCCGGAACTCAATGGCCGCCTCGACGGCACCTCGATCCGGGTGCCGGTGCCGAACGTCTCGGTCGTTGATTTCAAGTTTATCTCAAAGCGCGAAACGACGGTTGCCGAAATCAATGCCGCAATCCTGAAGGCGGCATCGAGCGGCCCGCTCAAGGGCGTGCTCGGCACCACCGATCAGCCGAACGTGTCGAGCGATTTCAATCACGACCCGCACTCGTCGATCTTCCATCTCGACCAGACCAAGGTCATAGATGGGAATCTCGTGCGCGTGCTGTGCTGGTACGATAACGAGTGGGGCTTCTCGAACCGCATGGCCGACACGGCGGTGGCGATGGGGAAATTGGTCTAAACTGAATTCAGCGGGCGTCAGACTATGGCGCTCTTTTTTGTCATCCGATAAAAAAGACAAAACCACGGAGGCCGCCGCCCATGACCGAAAAACTTGAAGACATCGCCCGCGCCCTCGTCGCGCCCGGCAAAGGCATTCTGGCGGCGGACGAAAGCTCCGGAACAATCAAGAAGCGCTTCGACAAGATCGCTACCGAGTCAACGGCGGACAGCCGCCGCGATTATCGCGAGATGCTGTTCAGCGCCACCACTGCCATGCGCAACCACGTCTCCGGCGTCATCCTCTATGACGAAACGATCCGCCAAAAAGCCAAGAACGGTTCACCGCTAGTCGATGTCATCAAGGGCGCAGATTCAATCCCCGGCATTAAGGTCGATACCGGCGCCAAGCCGCTCGCCGGCCCGACGGCAAAGATCGAAAGCATCACCGAGGGCCTCGATGGCCTGCGCGAACGCCTCGCCGAATATCACAAGTTGGGGGCACGCTTCGCAAAATGGCGCGCCGTCATCACGATCGCCGATGGCTGCCCGACGTGGAACTGCGTCAAGGCCAACAGCCACGCGCTAGCGCGTTACGCGGCGTTGTGCCAGGAAGTCCACATCGTGCCGATCGTGGAACCGGAAATCCTCATGGACGGCGACCACGCCGGCCACGATATCAACGAGTGCTATCGCGTCACCGAGTGGACGCTGCGCTCGGTGTTCCGCGAACTCTATGACGCCCGCGTCAATCTTGAAGGCATGATCCTGAAGCCGAACATGGTCATTGCTGGACAGAAGTCCGCGAAGCAGGCGAGCGCGGCCCAAGTTGCCGAAATGACGGTCAAGTGCCTGAAGACAACAGTGCCGGCGTCGGTGCCGGGCATTGCCTTCTTGTCGGGCGGGCAGCGGGACGAAGCCGCGACCGAGCACCTGAGCCTGATGAACGAAATCGGCGGCCTGCCGTGGACATTGACGTTCTCCTATGGCCGCGCCTTGCAGGCGGCAGCGCTCGCGGCCTGGGGCGGCAAGAGCGAAAACATCGCGGCCGGCCAGCGCGCCTTTGCGCATCGTGCCAAAATGAACGGCCTCGCGGCGCTTGGCAAATGGGACGCCAAGCAGGAAAAGGCGGCGTAACGGCAAACTCTGCATCGGAATAGAATAAAGGGCCGACAGCGCAAGCTGCCCGCCCTTTTTTGCATTTGCAGCCTTCTGAAACCTCAGTTCGCCAATAAACCTGACAGCGCATCGGTCAGAATATCGCCGGCCGTTTGTGGTTCGCGACGGCGTTTGGCCGCTTGTTTTTTGGTCTGCTTCTTGGCGCCCGTCACGCTGGTCTCTTGACTCGAAGCCGAACTCGCGGAACCGTCATCCAGCGCCACTTCGGCACCGGCCTCCGGCGCCGTGTAGCGCACGGCACGGCCCTGGATCGCCGACATCAGCCGTTCGTCGTGGCCATAGATATCGCCATAGAGCGCAACCTTGCCGTCGGCCTCAACGCGCGCGGTGAAGTACGTCAGGTAAACAGGAACGGGCTTCGATAGTGTCACCTGCCCGCCGCCGGCATACATATCGGCGACCCTGTCTGTCGAAAAGCCCTGATCTTCTGCAAGCAGCACTTCCGCGAACTTGCGCGGCTGATCGACACGGATGCAGCCGTGGCTCAGCGCCCGGAAGGATTGTGCGAACAGGTTTCGCTGCGGCGTGTCGTGCATGTAAACGTCATGCCGGTTCGGAAAGCGAAACTTAACCAGGCCGAGCGGATTTTCCGCGCCCGCGGGCTGCACGAAACTAAAGCGCCGGATGTCGACATTGTTCCAATCAATCGAATTGGCGTCGATCGGACGGCCATTCAACGAAGGACGAAGTTTGTAGGCCGCGAGCACACGGGCGCCGCCGCTCGATCCGCCGCCGAAAAGCTGGTCGAAAAACCCGCCGCCGCCGCCGCCCGCACGTTTCAAGCGCGGCAACAGTTCTTTCATCTTGATGCCGTCAGGCACGCCCCATTCGGGGTGGAAAATAACGAACTCCATGTTGGCGGCCATCACCGGCGTCGGCCATGACGGCTGACCGACGATGATCTTTTGCTTCAAGACCTCGTCATTGCCCTTCATCACCCGGCTGGCGAATTCGGGGATGTTGTTGATGACGTAGAACGGGCCCATGTCCTCGGGCAGCCAGCGCCAGCGTTCCATATTGACGATCAGGCGGTCGAGGTCGCGCTTGGGGTCGGACTTTTTCGGCTCGCCCTCGCGGTTCAGCGCAATGCGCGTTTTAATGTTGAGCTGGCCGTTGGCCTTGATACCGTTCTCAGTCTGATACGATTTGATCGCCGCTTCGATTTTGTCGTCATAATACCGGCCGTTGGCGTTTTCGGACAGATTGAGCTTCAACCGCTTTCGTAGCAGCACGACATCGTCGTGCTCGGTGCCGAGCTTAAGCGTTTTGCCATCGCCCGGCAGTTTGATTTTCAAGGCTTCGTCGATGTCTTCGATCGGCGCCTGCGGCCCGCGCGCTTTGAGCAACGCCTGGCGCAGCTTCTCGAATTCGGCATGCTTGGGATTTAGGCCGCTCAGATAAGTGCCGGGTGCGGCGCTATCGCTAAGGTCTTGCAGGACGGCCTTTGGATCTTTGAGCGGCGGCTTCATATCGAGAATGTTGGACAGCGCCAGCGGTTCGACGCGCCCTCCCCGCGCATAGCGGGCGTACTTTAGCGTGGCGTAGCTGAGCTTGACCTCGGCGTCGCCCTGCAGATTGGCGTCGGCGCCGCTCGCCAGCTGCGGCAGTTCGAAGTCGCTCGCGTTCAAACCCCAGTCGTCCGCCTTCTTGATCTCGGCCATGACCGTGTTGGCCTTATCTGTAAACGCACCGTTGGCGATCCATAGCGCTTCGGCCCGAGAGGCGTAGAACGAGACAAGTGCTGCGGCGTCGTCGCTATTGGCTTTCGAGACAAACGCCTTGTCGGCCAGCAGCTTGTGCACGGCCTCGATCACCGGGCTCGCCACAGGCATCACCGACGGCGCGTCCTTGGCCGCGTCTTTGGCGGCATCCGGTGTCACCGCCGGGTTGGCAGCTGCGCCCGGCGTTTCCGGTTCGGCCAACGCTGGACCGTGAAACGCAACACCCAAACAGACCATGAGCATTGGCCATACGGTGCGGGCAGCTCTCAAAGACGGCATCCCAATTCTGCTCCTAAAATAATCGAACCCAACCAGCGCACTTTACCATCGTCCGGACCAAGCTTCGCCCGGCGTTGCGGCCTCAACCTTCAGACAACCCGTGCGCTAGCAACGTGGCGCTTTGTGGCCTCAGGACGTCAGATCAGTTACCATGACCCGAGATGTAAAAACCGTAAACCGTGAAAGTGCCGCCGCATCGAAAAAGCTGTGCTGTAACCTGGAAGACTCTAGAACTGGGCGACGCCACGGTGGCCGGTTCTTTTTTTTGCCGCAATCGGCTTCGATAGCCCCCGGGGTTTGGCCAGGAGACGCGCGTGACCGGAAACGTCCAACTCTTTCTTGTTTTCGAGGCTGGCGGTGCCGGTTCCGAAGCAGACGCCGCACGCCTGCAGGCCGCCCTCAAAGCCAGCACCATTGCCAGCGCCCTCATCCGCCCGGCACCGGGGGCAGCTTTGAACGCAGCGGCAATCTCCCCGCTCGTTTCAGTGTTGCAGAAACACGGCATCGCGGCGCTCGTCGCCGACGACGCAAACCTGGTGAAAACTCTCAACGCTGACGGACTACATTTGACCTGGAGTAAGGATATCGTTGCCCGGTACACCGACGCCCGCCGCGCACTTGGAACGG
The DNA here is from genome assembly GCA_031402935.1 of Hyphomicrobium sp. Classification (GTDB taxonomy): domain Bacteria; phylum Pseudomonadota; class Alphaproteobacteria; order Rhizobiales; family Hyphomicrobiaceae; genus Hyphomicrobium_B. The sequence goes on from JANNSR010000180.1 coordinate 11,905, forward strand.
CGGCCATTATCGGCGCCGACGCAGGCCGCTCGCGTCACGACGCGATGGAGCTTGGCGAGGCCAATGCCGACTATATCGCATTCGGCATCCCGCCCCACGTTGAAGACCGCGCCAAGGCCGAACACCGGCAATGCGATTTGATCGCATGGTGGAGTGAGATTTTTGAAATTCCGTGCACGGCGTTCGACGTGGTTGATGCCGGTCACGCAACAGCGGTTAGTCACGCCGGCGCCGACTTCGTGACGGTCTTAGTATCAGGCCACATGACACCGGATGGCGCGGCGGCCGCCATCAAAGCGATTGCCGGCGCGGTGTCAGCGGACCCGGTCGCAGCATGAGAACCCTAGCGCATGCCCCGAGGCACCTGTTTCACGTCGTTGGGATCGCGATTGTGGCGGTGCTGATGCTGGCACAAGCGCCTGCCACTCGCGCCGATAGCAGTTCGTGGTTCGGACGCTCGGACGATCCTCCGCTCAAGAAAAAAACGCCCGCATCGCCCGCCAAGCCGGCGGCGAGCTCGCCTAAAAAAATCGTGCCGTCAATCGTTCCGGCAACGGGTGACGACGCTGCCTACACAGCCTTCGACCAGGGCCAGTATCTGACCGCACTCAAACTTGCCGAAGACGCGGCCGGTCGCGGCGAGAAACAAGCTAACACGCTGATCGCCCGCATTTACGCCGAGGGTCTTGGCGTCGCCAAGGATGAGAAGACGGCCGTGAATTGGTACACGCGCGCGGCAGAAGCCGGCGATATTCCGGGCACCTTCTCGCTCGGGCTGATGCTGGCCGAGGGCCGGGGCGTTGAAAAAAACCGCGAGGCAGCAGCCCGAATGTTTGAAACAGCGGCCCTCACGGGGCACGCGGAGGCCAACTACAATCTTGGTCTTCTGTTCCTGAAGGGCGACGGCAAACCCGAAAACCCGATCCGTGGCTTTCAGCACATCCAATACGCCGCCGAAAAGGGCATCGCGCAGGCGCAGTACGATGTCGCGGCGCTGCATCAAGCCGGCACGGGCACGGCTCCGAACGCGATCGAGTCTGCGAAGTGGCTGTCGCGCGCCGCCGAGCAAGGTTTGGCAGTGGCGCAGTACGACTATGCCGTGTTGCTGCTCAAAGGTTTCGGACTGACCAAGGACGAGCCGAAAGCAACCGGTTATCTCAAAGCGGCTGCCGGTAAGGGTATCGCTGGCGCACAGAACCGCCTCGCCTATGTCAACCTTGAAGGTATCGGCACCGACAAGAACCTTGTCGAAGCCGCGAAGTGGCGGATCATTGCCCAGAAGAACGGTGTCGAAGACAAGACCTTCGACGAGATCATCGCCAAACTGCCCAAAGCCGACCGCGCGAAAGCCGAAGCCGCTGCATCCGAATGGACCGACAAAATCCAGGTCCAGCCGGGCGAGTAACCCCGTTTGCGCCGCCCGCCTTGCCAGCCTAGCGTGAAGGGGCTAGTCACCCGGCTCAGCTTTCCGGCGCGCGCCCTCCAACGCGCCCCTCTCCGGACATTCCAAGCAAATGAACGTCTCGCCGACTCTTAATGTCATGATCACCGCCGCCCGCAAGGCCGGCCGCAGCCTGATCCGCGATTTCGGTGAGGTGGAGCAATTGCAGGTCTCGATCAAGGGACCGGCGAATTTCGTGACTGTCGCCGATACCAAAGCCGAAGACATTATCTTCAAGGAATTGAACAAAGCCCGGCCCGGCTACGGCTTCCTGATGGAAGAGCGCGGCCTCGTCGAAGGCGCAGATGCGACGCATCGCTGGATTGTCGATCCGCTCGACGGCACCACGAACTTCCTGCATTCCAATCCGATGTTCGCCGTCTCGATCGGACTTGAGCGCGAAGGCCAAATCGTCGCCGGCGTGATCTATAATCCGGCCAGCGACCAGCTGTTCACCGCCGAAAAAGGCAAGGGCGCTTATATGAATGACCGGCGCTTGCGCGTTGCCAACCGCAAGACGCTGGCCGACGCGCTGATCACCACCGGCATTCCGCACCGCGGCCGCGAAGGCCATCCGCGCTTTTTGCGCGACATGGAAGCGTTGATGAAAGAGGTCGCCGGCATTCGCCGCACCGGCTCCGCCGCGCTCGACATGGCCTTCACAGCCGCCGGCCGTTTCGACGCCTACTTCGAGCGCAACTTAAAGCCGTGGGACTTAGCGGCCGGTATCGTCATCGTCCGCGAAGCCGGCGGCTTCGTCACCGACCTCGACGGCGGCGACAAAATGCTCGAGAGCGGCGATGTCATCACCGCCAACGGCACGCTTATCAAGGCGCTGTTGCCGTTCGTCTCGGGCGCTGGCGCCAAATAAACCTTAAATTCGGTTTTGGCTGACCTCCGTCATAAGGTTTGGCGGCGGATCAGGCATGATCTTGCCGGTTTTCGGTCGCAGAGCCTTGGTCTAAGGTTCCGCGGCATATCATAAGCCCTAATGAGTTCGGGGGCGGTTTCCGGAGAGACGCAAGAATGGCCAAAAACCGCCAGGGCGACGCAGCCGCAATTGCGCCGGTGTCGCGCCGCTTAACGCCGCCCGGCGTATTCCTGCTGCGCATGATGATCTTCCTGACCCTCGTTGGCTTTCTCGCCGCAATCCTGTTTGAGCAGTTGAAGACATCGCTACTGACCAACCCGGGCCTCAACAGCCTGATAATCGGCGTCCTTTTCCTCGGCATCATCTACGCCTTCCGCCAGGTCATGAGGCTTTATCCGGAAGTCCGCTGGGTCAACGCCTATCGCGTCGCCGATCCGGGCCTGACGATTTCGCACAAACCGGTTCTGCTTGCGCCCATGGCGACGATGTTGCGCGATCGCACCGGCACGTTGTCGCTGTCGACGGCGGCGATGCGTTCGTTCATGGACAGCATCGGCTCGCGGCTCGATGAAGCGCGTGATACGGGCCGCTATCTTGTCGGCTTGCTCGTGTTCCTCGGCCTTCTCGGTACATTCTGGGGCTTGCTGGAAACCATCCAGTCGGTCGGCAAGGCCATCGAAACGCTCGGCACCACCGCGACCGATAACGTCCAGTTGTTCGGCGATCTCAAAGCCGGACTCGCCGCGCCATTGAAGGGCATGGGTACGGCGTTTTCATCCTCGCTGCTCGGTCTCGCCGGATCGCTCGTCCTCGGCTTCCTCGAATTGCAGGCAAGCCACGCCCACAACCGCTTTTACAACGAACTGGAAGAATGGCTGTCGGGCATCACCGAGCTGACACCGGCGGGGAGCGGTTCGTCGTCGTCGGACTACGTCAATCGCCAGCTGCTCGGCGCCGTCGTCGACATGCAGCGCGCGCTTGAAGAATTTACCAGCCGCATGAGCGAACAGCCCATCGCTCCGCCCGCCATGTTGACCAAGGGCGGGGCCGGGGCAGCGCCGCCGCCGGAAGACGTGCGAGACCTCGCCCGCGGCGTCAACCAGCTCGTCAACCAGATGCGCGTCGAACAGAAAGTGGTGCGCGAGTGGGTCGATGAGCAGGCGTCCCAACAGGCAGAAGTCGCGAACATGTTGAAGAGCCTCGCCGAGACCATGAAGCGCGGGAGCTGAGAAACACCCGATGGCACGCGGACGCTCACGGCGCAGCGAAATGGATCACGGCAATGCTTGGCCGGGCTATGTCGACGTGCTGTCGACATTGCTGCTCGTCGTCACGTTCCTGATGTCGATCTTTATGATCGCGCAGTATCTTGCGACCGAAGAAGCCAGCGGCAAAGACAGCGCATTAAAGCGCCTAACGCGCCAGATCAGCGAACTGACGTCGCTGCTGTCGCTCGAAAAGGGCAAGAGCAAGGGTGCCGAAGACGAACTCTCGGCGTTGCAGGCGTCCCTCTCGGCGCTGAAGCTTGAGAATTCGCAGCTGCTCGGCGCCAGCATGAGTGCGGATGACAAAGCTAAGCTTGCCGAGGGCGAGGGGCGCATGTCAACCCTCACCAGCGAACTCGACACGCAGAAGAATGCGTCAACCGAAGCGCTCGCCAAGGTCGATCTGTTGAACCAGCAGCTGTTGGCATTGCGCCGCCAGATTTCAGCTTTGAACGAGGCCCTCGAAGCGTCGGAAAAAAAGACCAGCGAGAGCGACAAGACCATCCAAGACCTTGGCAGCCGCCTCAACACGGCGCTGGCGCAGCAGGTCCAGGAACTCAAGCGCTACCGCTCGGATTTCTTCGGCCGTCTGCGCGAATTGCTCAAAGACCGCGACGATATCCGCGTCGTCGGCGACCGCTTTGTGTTTGAATCGGAAGTACTGTTTCCATCCGGCGCGGCGACGTTGACGCCCGAGGGCGCAACCGCCATGGACCAGCTCGCGACTGCCATCCTCGATCTCGAGCGATCGGTGCCGAAAGAAATCGACTGGGCGTTGCAGATCGACGGCCACACCGACGCGCGCCCGATTTCGTCGCCGCAGTTCCCGTCCAACTGGGAATTGTCGACGGCGCGTGCCGCATCCGTCGTCAAATACATGATCTCGCGAGGCGTGGCAGCCAACCGCCTCGTTGCCGCCGGCTATGGCGAGTTCCAACCTATCGAGCAGGGCTCAACCGACGACGTGCTGCAAAAGAACCGCCGTATCGAATTGAAGCTGACCAACCGCTAGACCGCTGGCCGCGTTTGCGTGTGTCATCACCACGCCACCTGCGTCTTGTCGTGGAAGAATCCGCCGGTCGGACCATCGGGCCCAAGCGTCGCCAGCCACACCGGCGTTTCGGCACCTTTTTCGACCGTGCGGTTGGCACCTTCGCCACCCATCTCGGTTTTGACCCAGCCCGGGCTGCACGAATTGATCTTGATATCGCCGCGGCCGGCTTCCGCCGTCGCGATCCGCGTCAGCGCGTTCAGCGCCGCTTTCGACATGCGGTAGGCCGGAAAGCCGCCGCCCATATCCGTCAACTGCCCCGCCAGCGACGACATATTGACGATGCGGCCATAGCCGCGCGCAATCATTCCCGGAAGAACGGCCTGAATAAGCCGGCTCGGCCCGAGCACGTTGGTCTCGAAGGTCTGGCGCACGGTATCATCCGTCATGTCGAACAACCGCGCGTCGAACCCGCCCGGTCCGTCGATCAGGATCGCGGCGTTGTTGACGAGGATGCCGACGGGGCCGTGCTGTTGTTCGGTCTGTGCAATCGCCGCGGAAACGCTCGCCGTGCTCGTCACATCAAGCACGACAGGTGCCGCGTCGATGCCTTGTGCCTTCAACGTCGCGACGGCAGTCTCAGCCTTCCCGCCATCGCGGGCCGCCACAACCACGCGATGCCCAAGCCCGCCAAGCTGGCGCGCAATCTCCAACCCGATGCCGCGATTGGCGCCAGTGATGAGGGCGAGGTGAGTTGCTGGCATTATATATCTCCTGCAATGACGGCTGGCGGCACCTTACGGGCGGCCAGTGCCGAACAGAAGTCCGCAAAACACGCGCCACTACCGCGCCGCGGCCTGCGGCCCATCAAGCCGCACCGCTTCGCGGCGGATGGCATTCAAAAACCCAGGCACGTCCTTGGCCAGCGCGTTGCGGATGACGAACCCCGGTATCAACGCCCCAAAGCCGACGCGCGCGGTGTAGGTCAGACGCGTACTTGTGCCTTTTGCAAGCGCCTCGATGCGCCATTCGCCGTCGAGGGCGCGCATATCGCCGCCGCTGCGCGTGAAGCGGATGCTGCGGCCCGGCACGTAGTCAGACCGGAACTCGGAGCGGATCTCGGGCAACAGGCTGATCCAGCTGATGCGATGCTCGCGGATTTCCCATGTGCCCGTCGGACCGGCCTGCAAAACTTTGCATGACGTCAGATTCGGCATCACATCGGCGGCATGGGCGCAATCGAACAGCACTTGCCAGACCTTGGCCGGCGGCGCTGGAATTTCGACGGCCCCAACGACCACGCCATCAGCTGGCGAGGCGGCCGCATCGACGCGCACCACGGCTTCACCCGCAGCGACGCGCTGCATGTCGGCTTCGCCGAGGCCTTCCGCGCGCACCGCAGACGACATGATCATCAGCCCGAGCAGAGCCATGGCCAGTGCAACCACAAAAACGGATATCGCGGTGAGTGTGGCCCTCGCGTTTCGCGGTTGATTGTCCAGCTTCAAAGTCTTGAACGGCATGTGCGACATTCCCCCGGCCGTGCGCGTGAGGCCAAATTGGCGCAATTGAATCTGCCCCGGAAAGCGCGTTCGTGACCAGTTACGCGCCACAAGCGGCCCAGGTTTCAATTGCCAGCTGCGGCTTCATCGCGATCTCGCGGCCCTTGCTGGCAGGCCCGCGGCTCTGCATTGTCGAGCGATGACACGACTCAACTCCACGCCGGTCTTGTTGACGGCAGCCCTCGCAGTCCTTCTCGGCTTCACCGTCATGGCATCAGCAACATCGAGCTTTTACAGCACCGTGTTTGGCGAACACGGCATCCCCGTCGAGACGGGCGTTGCCTATGGTCCCGGCCCGCGGCAGACACTCGATGTCTACGCGCCGCCCGATGGTGTCAGCGAAAAAGCGCCGGTCATCCTGTTTCTCTACGGCGGCAGCTGGGCTAGCGGCGACCGCGCCACCTATGGCTTTGTTGGCAAAGCGCTGGCAGCGCGCGGCTTCACAACCGTCATTCCCGACTACCGGCTGTACCCGGAGGTGCAGTTTCCAGCGTTCGTCGACGACGTCGCGGCGGCTTATGCTTGGACGGCGACAACACTGGCGCAGCTTTGCAAGCCTGCACGCCCGATCATCGTCGCCGGGCATTCGGCAGGCGGCCACATGGCGGCGCTGCTGGCGCTCGACCGATCCTTCATCGCGCGACATGGCGCTGGACTACCGCAGCCCGCCGCCCTGATCGGCCTTGCCGGGCCCTACACGTTTGAGCCGACGACCTGGCCGTCAACACGCGCCGCGTTTGCATCCGTCGCCGCGACCCCCAACCTGCCGCGTCCGGTCACGTATGTCGCCAACGGCGCACCACCTGCCCTGCTGCTGCACGGCCTCGCCGATGATCTCGTCAACCTCAAGAACACGCGCGAACTGGCAGCCGCCCTCAAAGCCGCTGGAACGCCGGTCGAAACGGCGGAGTATCCGGGCGTCGGTCATATCGGCCTTGTGCTGACGCTGTCGCGGCCGTTCCGCTGGCGGGCGCCTGCGCTCGA
>JANNSR010000181.1:0-9508 GCA_031402935.1 Hyphomicrobium sp.
CTGCATTTCGGTCGCCTTCTCCAAACTGTTGACAATCTGCGACAGCGCCCGCGAGCCCCGCTCACGATCCTGCGAGCTCGTACCCTCTTGCTGTTCGAGCTTGGTCAGCTCGCCCTCGATCGTTTTGTAGACGCGCTGCACCAGTTCGAGGGGCTTCAGCGGCGCGCTGCCAGCCTTGCGCTTTTTGGCCGTGCCGCGCTTTCGCGTTGTTTTTGATTTGGGCGGCGCGGTCACGTCCGTTGCAGCACCGGGCGTCCGGGCAATGAACTTGCCGTCCGGACCGCGCAAAGCTCCGCCACGCCCTGTCTTTGCTTTGACCATGGCGCAGATCACCTTGAAATTCTATGATGTGTACTTGCTTGGCGCGACTGGCGGAGAACAGTTGCCTGTTATCTCAACACCAAATTCTCACCATACCCAAAATGTACCTGAGGAGCGTTGCGCTGTCAAGCGGTCATCGAACGTTTAAACAATAAATATTCAAAAAATACATCAACTATACTTTCAACACCAAGCAAACCCACCATCATACACCCGATCTATACTGCGGGGATAACTTCAGAGAAAAAACTGCGCGGGCCGCGACCCGCCAATGCAGGCGGGCTTACTCGGGATCAAACCCCTCGATAATATACCGCCCGTAGTTCTCTTCTTTCACGCGCTTTTCGCTCATCGCGAAACCGCGCACCGAAATTCCGGCCTGATGCACGGTGTCCTGCGTTCCTGAAACAAGCGGATGCCACCACGCCAGTTCGCCGCCCTCGTTCAACACCCGATAGGCGCACGTCGGCGGCAGCCAGGTGAGCGCGCGCACCTTTTCGAGGTCGATCGACAGGCAATCCGGCATTTTCGCAAACCGGTTCGGATAATCCTTGCAGCGGCAGCTTTTGACGTCGAGCAGCCCGCACGCCAGCCGCGTCAGGTGTATCTCCGACGTATCCTCATCTTCCAGTTTAACGAGGCAGCACCGGGCGCAGCCGTCGCACAGGCTTTCCCACTCGCCCGCGTTCATCTGGTCAAGCGTCTTGGCCTTCCAGAACGGCTCTCTCTCGTGATCCAAATTCCGGCCTTTCGCGCTTGCGCCATGGGCTTATAAATAACCACAATTTTGGCGTCTCACGGATTCGTTTTGGCTGGCGTTGGCGCTGGCCCTTGTGGTGTTGTGACACGGCGCCTGGGAAAACGCCAAAGCGCTGCCGGAACATTGGGGACTTTAGACCACTTTGAACGACTGGTTCTACAAGCAGGGCGGCCGCGACCGCATCATCAATTGGCTCGGGATCGATTCCAAGATCAATTCCGTGCTGATCGATACCTGGGCGCGCGTCAAGGATGCCTACAACGCCGGCTCGAGCTTCTTCGCCCGCTTTCAACTGACCGGCTGGCGCCGCATGACCAACGAGGCGCTGTCGGAAACCGTCTCGGTCGCAACCGCAAGCTTGATCGCGCTTTACGCCCTGGCACTCCCAGCCCTGCTTGAATTCGACGAAAGCAAATTCAAAACCGGCCAGTTCGCGGTCAAGCTGCTCGACGCCCAGGGCAACGAACTTGGCAAGCGCGGCATCCTGCACAACGACGCCGTGCCGCTCGACGAAATTCCCGATCATCTGATCAAGGCGACGCTCGCCACCGAAGACCGCCGCTTCTTCGAGCACTACGGCATCGACGTCTACGGCACGTCGCGCGCCATTGTCACTAACGTCCAGGCCGACGCCGTCGTGCAGGGCGGCTCGACGCTGACGCAGCAGCTCGCCAAAAACCTGTTCCTGTCGTCGGAGCGCTCGCTGACGCGCAAAATCAAGGAACTGTTTTTGTCGTTCCTGCTCGAGAGCCGTTTCACCAAACGCGAAATTCTGAAAATGTATTTCGACCGCGCCTACATGGGCGGCGGCGCATTCGGCGTTGAAGCGGCGGCGCAATACTACTTCGGCAAGACCGTGCGCGAGGTCACGCTGGCCGAAGCAGCCCTCATGGCCGGGCTGTTCAAGGCGCCGGCGAAGTTCGCGCCTCACGTCAACCTGCCGGCGTCGCGCGCCCGCACCAACGAAGTCCTCGACAATCTGGTCGAAGCCGGTTTCTACACCCCCGGTCAGGTCCACAACGCCCGCCTCTCACCGGCCCGCACCATCGAGAACCGCTCGACCACCAGCCCCGACTGGTTCCTCGACTGGGCTTACGAAGAAGTGCAGCGCCTCGCCGAAGGCAAGGGCGAGTACGTGCTGACCGCGCGCACAACCGTCGACATGTCGCTGCAGCGCAAGGCCGACGAAGCCATCATCGCGGCGGTCGCGAAAACCGGCAGGTCATCGCATTTCAACGCCTCCGCCATGGTCGTCCTGGAAACCGACGGCGCGGTGCGTGCGCTCACGGGTGGCACCGACTACGCCGAAAGCCAATTCAACCGCGCCACCAAAGCCAAGCGCCAGCCGGGCTCGTCCTTCAAGACCTACGTTTACGCGACCGCGCTTGAAAACGGCTACACGCCCGAGACCAGCGTCCGCGACGGCTCGCGCGCTTGCGGCAACTGGGCGCCGCAGAACTACGGCGGCGGCTACGGCTCGGGGTCGCGCATGCCGCTGTGGCTCGGCATCGCTAAGTCGTTCAACACCGTTGCAGCGGAGTTGTCATTCGCCGTTGGACGCGAAAAGGTCATCGAAATGACCAAGCGGCTCGGCATCACCGGCGTCAAGAAAACCTGCTCGATGGCGCTTGGCGACGGCGGCATCACGGTCCTCGAGCACACCGGCGGGTTCGCCGCTTTCGCCAACGGCGGCAAGCTCGCTAAGCCCTACGGCGTTCTCGACATCACGACGTCGAAGGGCGATCTGATCTATTCGCGCGAGCGCGACGAACCGCCCGCGCCGCAAATCATCAAGCCGAAGGTCGCGGCGCAAATGAACTACATGCTGCAAAAGGTCGTGCTCGAAGGCACCGGCACCCGCGCCGCCCTCGACTTCACCAACGTCGCCGGAAAAACCGGAACCTCGACGGGCCCGAAGGACGCCTGGTTTGTCGGCTTCACCGGCAAGTATGTCGCCGGCATTTGGATCGGCAACGACGACAACCGGGCGATGTCGGGCGGATCGAGCGGCGTCACCGGCGGCCAGGTCGTGGCGCCGATTTGGCATGACTTCATGACCGTCGCCCACACCGACATGAACATCCCGCCGATCGCCGGTCTTGACATCCACCCGGCGCAGATCGCCGAGCAGCAGCGTCTCGCCGAAGTCAAAGCCGCGGAAGTTGCGGCTGGCATCAACCAGCCCGCACCCTCGATCAACGCCGACGGCACGACGCGCTCAGCCAGCGACATGCCCGATCAGACGCGGGAAGCATTGAAAAAACTCAGCGTCGCTTTGCGCAAGGCCGGCAATCTTGGTGACGCGCCGCCCGCCGCCGTGCAACCCGCAGCCAACCCGGCGCGCAGCACGCCAGCTCCGGCAACACCGGGCACACCGCCACAACAACCTTCAAGCCCGCCCGGCGATCGCCTCGACGACGGCAATCCTGACACTAGGCCCGGCACAACCGCAAAGCCCGACCGCCGCGCCAACGCGCCAACCGATCCGCAATCTCAAGACGACGCACGCGCCGCCGCGGAGGTGAAACGCCGTGGCGTCAATTGATGTCAAAGATTTTGCCGATGATACTTCCTCTCGCGTCGACGCAAATTCCGGCGCACCGCCCAAATCGCGGGGACCATCGCAGGGATCATCGCGGGGACCATCGCAGGCCGCTGAACTTGCCCGCGCGATTCTCGGCACCATCCTGCGCTTCATCGGCACACTGGCGGCCATCGCCGCCGTTTTGACGGTAGGGCTGTGGACCAGCCGCGCCATGATCGAGAACGGTTCGGCGCTGTCGACGCAAATGTCGGGACCCTGGCAAACCTGGCACACGTCCGGCCAAAGCGACGCCGACCCCTACACGCGTGCCCACCTTGCGTCGAGCGGCACCATCCGCATCGCCGCCGACAGCGCCGGCGTATTCGAAGCCCGCGTCGATGCCGCCGGCGCGCGGCTGCATTCGTCGTGCGACTACATTCTCGAAGCCCCCAATACAGGTGCCCTATGGTGGAGTATCGCCGTATTCGACGCGAGCGGCGGCTTGATCGAGAACGACGCCGGCCGCTACACCTTTACCAGCGATACGATTGCAGCCAATCCCGACGGCTCGTATATCGTCACACTGGGGCGTGACGCGCGTCCGGGCAACTGGCTGCCAACCGGCGGCGCGGGACGCCTCGTGCTCGTCTTCACGCTGCTTGATCCCGCCACCGGGCTCTCGACCGAGGCGCGTAAAGACCGCGCCAGATTTTTGCCCGTCATCCGGCGAGAGGGGTGTTCGTGATGCGCTTCCGCCCGAGAAAATCCCGGCTCACGTTGCGCGCATTGCTCATGCTGCCGGTCGCAGCTGGCATCGTGCATCTGATCGCGACGTTCGTTGCCATGACTGATACGCGGGCCTCCGCCTTCGCCCGTCTCGGCGAACAGCTCAAGCCCAATACCATGACGTTGCTCGATCCCATCCGCCCCGGACACCAGCCGCTGCCGTACCTCGCGCCGGATGCGCGGCTCAGCATCTGCCGCTTCGAGACCAAAACCGGCCCCATCGCTGTCAACGCCTTGCTACCCGATCTCGGATGGACGCTCGGCATCTATCACCGCGACGGGTCGGCTGCGTACTTCGCCACCGCCGCGCCGGGTAAACCGTCGAACATCGCCTTGACAATCGTGCCCGGCGAAGATCGCTTTTTGGGAATGACGCCGCAGGCGCTAGGCCAAACCACCGGCGACGATCCGCAACTCACTGTTGCGGCCAAAAAAGGTTTGATCGTCGTCCGCGCCCCCGACAAGGGCCCAGTCTACAGCGGCGAAGCCGCGGCGATCCTCGCAAAAGCGAGTTGCACGCAGAAGAGTTATTAGCGGACAGCCGAATTTGCGGCTAAAGCGTCCGCACTTTAGCGCGCAAAAAACCACCGTCATGGCCGCAGAGTATTAGAACCCCACCCACCAACGTCATGGCCGCCTGCCGTGCGTTCCGCACGTTCGCTGTCGCGACGCGGCCATGACGTGAGTGAATAGCTCGTGAGCCGAGCCGCTTTCGGCTTGGATTAGTCGTTAGTTGTGATCTGCGCGCTCAATCTTCCAATTCCAGCTTATCGCGCCGCTTGGCGCGTTTGGCCGGCTTGCTGTCGCGCGGCACCTCTGCCCAGCGCTCGTAGCGCACGCCTGGAAACAGCACGATCTCAGCCGACATGCCGGCCGCGCGCAAAATCGCCGCCACCGATGGCCGTTGTTGGGTCTTGAAGGAAAGTATGGTCGCCATGGTAGCGGTCCCCGTCACGGGGCTCCCGTGCTTGGCGGACCTTCCCTCATCATTTGCTCTCACCCTCGTGACGCGCAACACATGAGTGGAGCAAATGCGATCGTGCGCTCCGGCCGCCAGAATCAGCGCACGCCCCATTTGAACCCGGAAGATGTTAACGGGTGATTAAGCGGCTCTTTCTCCCACATTGCCTCGTCATCCTCGGGCGAGCGCGCGTTGCACTTGCGCGTCGAGACCGGGGACCCAGCGCAAGACTCGTCGAAGACGCAAGATACTGCGAGCCTTCGGCACTTTTTCCGCTGGATCCCCAATCCGCGATGCGGCCACAAGAGCCGCCCGCGGATTGAGGATGACGTCTACTCCACCAAATCATCACCCAGAAAATGCCGCCCCGCGCGGTCCTCAACCTCGACGATCCAAACATCGCTGTCGAACTTGATCTCCCGCGCCAGCGCGGTTTCGGCGTCACGATCAGGAACGAACTTGCCGCTCAGCGCCGCCACCCAGCGGCGATCGTAATCGGCATTATCGAGACCGGCAGGTGCCGGCGCGAATACCGCTGCATGCGCGTCGGCGCGCACGACCTTGATGAAAATCGCCCCCGCATCATCGTCGCCGTGACGCATCACAACCGCGAATGCGCCGTTCGCAGCGCAGCGGCGCAGAAAAGCTTTGACCCAGATTTCGGTTTTGAGGCGCATCAGGGAAATGGTCTTAGCGGCCGCGCCGCGAAGTGCAATGCTGCTCTGCAAAGGGATGCCGTCTGGAGCCAACCCACCAACGTCATGGCCGCGCTCGCGTCTGAATGACGCGAGAAGACCGGCGGCCATGACGTTGGTGGGTTCGGTCGCAAACTCAAGTTCGCAACGTTATGGCCGCACCGCGAAGCGCAATGCGGACCAGCTACTTCTGCGCCGCTTTGCCCGGCTTAGCGCTGACCGGGCCAGCGGGCTTCGATGTAGACACCGGCGCCGGTTTCGCAGCAGGCTTCGCCGCCGCCGCCGCTGGCGCCGGAGTGATCTGGCCTTGCAGCCGCAACAGCCGGCTGACCAATGGTCCGGACACGCGGCCCGACTCCGGCAACTTCTGATCGAGTTCAAACTCGCGGATGGCGCGGGCCGTTTGTTCCGAAATCTTGCCGTCGGCCTTGCCCGGCTGATAGCCGAGGCTGCTCAGCGCCTGTTCCGTCACGCGCACGACACCCTCGGCGTCTCCCGTGACGTTGCCAAATCCCTTAAGCCGGCTGGCCGCCGGCACCGACGAGCCGAGCACGATGCGGCTCAAAAGCTCAGCGCCCGGCGCGGCCGTCAGCGCGAAGCCATAGTCGAATTCGTAGGCCATGATCGCCGCTCGCGTTACGAGACCGGCGACGCCATCGGGCGGGCCGGCGTCATAGCCGCGCGTGTTCAACTCGCGCTGGATGCCGCGCACGATCTCGGCACTGCTGGCGCTGGTGTCGCTCTCGGGCGAAACCCGCAAGGCGCCAGCCGGCGTCTCGACTGGCCCTGCACCCGGACCAACGAGACCGTCGCCATTGCCGCCAGCAAGACCAATATCTGAAAAGCCCGTTTTCACCGCGATGGCTGAGGTCTCGAACGCCGCCCCGCGCCGCGGGTCCTGGAAAGCCAGCAGGTTCGCCGCCACGCTTGCAGCCACAAGTGTAAACACCACAACCGCCAGTTTGCTGTCGCCTGCCGTCATCGTTTCAGGGCCCGCTGCCTGCGCTTTGTAAAAAAAATTTGCCTGCCGACTATCGTCCCGAGCCGTTAACGCGCCGTTAACCCGTCGCGTCCGCCCAACAAATGCGGGCCTTGGCGGGGCACTTAAAATTTGCATCAAATACGATGCAAACTTGCAGCAGATGCGTTTCGAATTGCACCGCCCGACGCCGCGTTTTCTTGAAGCCCGCCTGTTATCCCTAACCGTGACGGTATCAGGCACGACGGACGAGCCGTTGTCTATTTTGGCAACGCTACCGGATTGGGTGAATGCGATGGGACTTTTTAGACTAGGCGCAGTTCTGGCGGTGGGCGTTGCCCTGCTGCCAGCCGAGCGCGAGAAGCAGGACCAGCTTTACGCTCGCGCCGGCGCCGCGGCCAAATGGACCGTGACGTTCTGCGATCGCAATAGCGAAACCTGCGCGCAAGCATCGAAGGCCTGGGACCAATTCACCGCTAAGGCCGAGTTCGGCGCCAAGCTCGCTTACGACGTCATCCGCGAACAGACCCCCGCAGCTGACGGCGAAACCGGCGCCGCCGCGCCTGCCGCCTTCGCGCCAAACGGCACGCTGAACCCGCACGACCTGCGCCCGGCATGGCGCGGCAAAAGCGCCGCCAACAAGCGCGGCATCTAAACCCTCGCGACTTTCAACGCTTCCCGCCCTTGCGCCGCCTAAGGCCCGCATCCTATTTATATCCCGATAGCGCCGGTTCGCGGTGCCTCTGGAACAGCGCATGACGCTTGCCGAACTCCGCTCCGACTTCGCCCTCCTCGACGACTGGGAAGACCGCTACCGCTATGTCATCGAGCTTGGGCGCGCGCTTCCCGCATTCCCCGAGGCCCTGCGCACCGACGCCAACAAAGTTCGCGGCTGTGCCAGCCAGGTCTGGCTCGCAACGGACGCGATCGCAAAAAACGGCAAGCCGGTGCTGGCGATGCAAGGCACCAGCGACGCGCTGATCGTGCAGGGCTTGATCGCCGTGCTGTTCGCGCTCTACGACGGCAAGACGGTCCCTGAAATTCTCAACACCGACGCGGCCGCCGCATTCGCCGGCCTCGGCCTCAAAGAGCATCTGACGCCGCAACGCTCGAACGGCTTGGCCTCCATGGTCGAGCGCATCCGATCGGATGCCCGCGCCGTCCACGCCGCCTGACCGTTCTCGCCGCGCCCCCTCCAACTGATGGATCCGCACGCATGACCAAAGTTGCCTGGATCGGTCTCGGCGTCATGGGTTACGCCATGGCGGGTCATTTGAAAACGCGCGGCGGCCACGGCGTCACCGTTTACAACCGCACGGGCGCTAAGGCCGATGCGTGGTGTGCGGCCAACGCTGGCGGCACCAAAGCCGCGACGCCGCGAGAGGCGGCATCGGGTGCCGGGATTGTTTTCGCCTGCGTCGGCAACGACGACGATCTGCGTTCCGTCACGACCGGGCCCGACGGCGCATTCGCCGCCATGCAGCCCGGCGCCATTTTCGTCGATCACACGACAGCGTCCGCCACCATCGCCCGCGACCTCGCCGCCGCCGCATCTGCCAAAGGCCTATCGTTTCTCGACTGCCCGGTGTCGGGCGGCGAGGCCGGCGCCAAGGCCGGAACGCTAACCGTTATGGCCGGCGGTGATGCCAAAGCGTTCGCAAAAGCCGAACCCGTCATCGCCAGCTATGCCCGCATGGTCCGGCATCTTGGCGGCTCAGGCTCCGGTCAGCTCGCCAAGATGGCCAACCAGATTGCGATTGCGGGCTTGCTCCAGGGCTTAGCTGAATCGATCCACTTCGCCGAACAGGCCGGTCTCGATGTTGATGCGCTTATCGGCGTCATCTCCAAAGGCGCGGCGCAATCCTGGCAAATGGACAACCGCTCGGCGTCGATGCACGCGCGGCACTTCGATTTCGGATTCGCCGTCGATTGGATGCGCAAAGACCTCGGCATCGTGCGGGAAGAGGCCGCGCGCAACGGCGCCTCGCTTCCCGTCGCCACCCTCGTCGATCAGTACTACGCCGATGTGCAACGCCTCGGCGGCGGCCGCTGGGATACCTCCAGCCTGATCGCGCGCCTCGCGCCCGCCGCACCGCCCGCCGCCGCACCGCCCTCCGCCCGCAAAGCGTAGTGCCTTTCCGGGCCCGATCGGCTAAACTTTGGCAACCCACGCGCGGTGGCCATCAAGGAGACAGGACATGGACTCGTGGATGTGGATGCTGATCGGCGCGGGCCTCCTGCTCGCCGTGCTCTGGTATTTCGGCGTCCTGAATTTCGGCGGCACAACCGCGTCGCGCGCCGAGCCCGAGCCGATGCCGGATGCACCCGTGACTGAAGCGCGCCGCGCCGCACCGCGTCCAACCGCCGCCCCGCCGCCAGCGCTTGCGGGTGCCCGCTCTGTCGTCGTCGATGTCAGCGTCGCTGGCCCGAAACGCTCAAGTGCTTCGCCGCCTGCCGCCGCTGCCGGATCGGGCGCTTCGGC
>JANNSR010000182.1:0-9269 GCA_031402935.1 Hyphomicrobium sp.
GCAACTGTTCAGGTTGAAGTGCAAAGTGCGGGTGGGGAGCCGAGCCGGCCTACGATCTCAAACGATCAGGGACCCAACGGTCTCCCACCCGCGAGCATTCTGCCCCAACTTCAACACACAGGGACCCACGACAAGCATCCGCGAAACCGTTGTCGCTGTGGGCACGCTTGTGGCCGCATCCTGCGCGCCGCGCCATAACGCTCTTTGAGATTTGTCGTGGGTCCCGTCCTTCGACGGGATGACGTGAGGAAAGTGTATGCCGAACACCAAACACTGGTGCCGCCACTTCATCTCGCAAAACGATGACTCGTAGGTTGGGTTAGGTTCGGCCTTTGCACTTGGACGAACCGTAACCCAACACCCTCGCATGAGGTCGTTGAAACGAAGTCGTTGGGTTACGCACGGAAACTTCGACCCCGTATCTCTGCAGAAGCCTGTGGCCGCGCTAACCCAACCTACCAGACTTGCCCAGGCATTGCCTCGGCCGTCGTCTCCTGACTTGCTGACTCCGGCGGTTGCAAGCCAGAGTCGTTACGCGGACTTCGCGGCACGAGAAACTCGCGAATGGAGTCGAGATCGGAAATTGCGCGGGGGCTGAGCCGCGTCTTCAGGCCCACGGGCGATTGAGGGCGCGCTCGACGTCCGCGTCGCTGGCAAATTCGCCGCGTTCGGCTTGCGCCAAACCTTCAAGAACAGCAACCCGATGCTCAGCAGGAACTTCGAACGGCGAGCCGTCATCAGCCGCGATTTGCTTCAACACAAGCGCCGCATAGGCCTGCCGCTCAGGCGGCAGGTTCTGGATTTGCGCAATAGCAGTCTCAAGTGCTTTGATCATTATTAAAGGCTAGCACAATCGATGGACGGGGTCGAGTTCAGGGCAGAAGTGGAACTGCTACCCCCACATCCTCACATCCACAAAATGTCCCTCAAGCGCAGCAGCCGCCGCCATGATTGGTGAGACCAAATGTGTCCGCCCCTTGTACCCCTGGCGGCCTTCGAAGTTGCGGTTCGAAGTGGACGCGCAGCGCTGGCCCGGCTTTAATTGATCCGGGTTCATGCCGAGACACATCGAGCAGCCGGGTTCGCGCCATTCGAAACCTGCCGCTTTGAAAATCACGTCGAGGCCCTCGGCTTCGGCCTGTTCTTTCACCAAGCCCGAGCCCGGCACGATCATCGCGTACGCAAGCCGCGTCGAGATCTTCTTGCCGTCGACGACCTTGGCAACCGCGCGCAAATCCTCGATGCGGCCGTTGGTGCAACTGCCGATCCAGACGACATCTAGCGGAATGTCGGTCATCTTGGTGCCCGGCGTCAGGCCCATGTAGTCGAGCGCGCGCAGCATGGACGCCCGCTTGTTCTCGTCCGTGACGTTTTGCGGATCGGGCACCGCGCCCGCGATCGACACCACGTCTTCTGGGCTCGTACCCCACGACACGATGGGGGGAAGTTTCGCTGCATCCAGTGTCACGACGCGATCGAAATGCGCGCCGTCGTCCGTGTGCAGTCCCTCCCAGTATTTCATCGCCATATCCCAGGCGGCGCCCTTCGGCGCTTTGGGACGGTCCTTGAGGAAAGCGTACGTCTTGTCGTCCGGCGCGATCATGCCGGCCCGCGCCCCGCCCTCGATCGACATGTTGCACACCGTCATGCGGCCTTCCATGCTGAGTGACCGGATGGCCTCTCCCGCGTACTCGATGACGGAACCCGTGCCGCCGGCCGTGCCGATCTCGCCGATGATGGCGAGGATGATGTCCTTGGCGCCGACGCCCTTTGGCGTCACGCCATCGACCTGCACAAGCATGTTCTTGGCTTTTTGCTGGATCAGCGTCTGCGTCGCCAGAACGTGCTCGACCTCGCTCGTGCCGATGCCGTGCGCCAACGACCCGAAGGCGCCGTGCGTTGACGTATGGCTGTCGCCGCACACAATCGTCGTGCCGGGCAGCGTGAAGCCCTGCTCGGGGCCAACGACGTGGACGATGCCCTGGCGCTTGTCGCGTTCGTGGAAATATTCAACGCCGAAGTCTTTCGCGTTCTTCGCCAGTGTCTCGACCTGGATGCGGCTGTCGTCATCGGCGATGCCTTGGCTGCGGTCGGTCGTCGGCACGTTGTGATCGACGACGGCCAGCGTCTTTTCCGGTGCGCGCACCTTGCGGCCCGCCATGCGCAGGCCCTCGAACGCCTGCGGGCTCGTGACCTCGTGGACGAGGTGGCGGTCGATATACAGCAGACAGGTGCCGTCGGCGGCGCGATCGACCACGTGATCGTCGAAAATCTTGTCGTACAGCGTCTTTGCCATAGGGTCCTCGGCCGGTCGGGGCGCACGTCATGTCGGAGAATTTGTTAGATAGCGTTGGCGGGGGGAAAGCGCAAATCACGCTCCTGCGGCGGGGGAGCGCAGTTGGGCTTACCGGCCTTACCGGGACCTTATTTCACACGGCGTCACGCGCTGGGTCGATAGGGCGGAACAGTTCGCGCCGCCATAGGCCCGGAATGCGCGAGGCGCCGGCCGCACGGAGCGCGACGGCGGCGGGATAGGCGAGGCGGTCGCGCACAAAGGCTTTAGTGCGCGATTTGGCCGACGACCATTCGCCGTGCGCGGCCTGCACAGCGCTTTGCTCCATGGTCCAAACGCCGTCGGCGTAGTCGCTTTGCTGCGGTATGACGAACCTGTCCATGTCGCGGGCCTTGCGCGCGATGGCAATCAACTGCGTCGGCTCGCTGGTCAAAAACTGCACGCGCCGCTTGGCGGCTTTCGGATCGACGGCAAGAACCCAGCGTTCCGGCGGCTGCAGGCCAACGAGGTAGACGCGCACGTCTTTAAAGCCGTTGGCCTCCAGCACGCGATAGAACAGCTCGGGTGAATACTGGTAGAATCCGTGCCCGCACTGGCCGTTGGCCGCCGTCGAGATCAGCGCCGTACCGCCGATCTTTAACAGCCGCGCGACATTCTTGAACATGGTCGCGACGTCGAACACGTGCTCCATGGTGCCGCCGTCGTAGAGGAAGTCCGTCGTCGCTTCGAGGTCTGACGGGATCGGCGTATTGAGGTCGTGGATGAGGGACGCGCCTTCGTAACCCGACGCATCGAGCGAGCGCACGTCGTTAAATCCAAAAGCGTTGAGAAACGGCTCGGCGAAAGTTTCGCGCGTCGCAGCGACGGCCGCGACCTCAGCGCCGGCAAAAGCAAAATCGCGGGCGAAACGCGCCGCCTGCTTGGCGCTGACGAAAAGTTCAGGCCGCCCGAGGCAAAGCATCTCGTTGCCAACCGCGCCCTGGCGCTTCAACGCCAGGATCGCCTGCGCCTCGCACGAATTGATGCCCATGGTGGATCGTCGTCCCGTGGCCGCACATCCGCGCGTTTTCACGATGCGGCCGGACGTCTCGATAACGTTGAACGCTAGTATGCGTCAAATAATCTAGTGCCGCGCATGTCAAAACGTCCAAACAGTCTAAACAACCGTTATAGCAGCGTTACGACTTGCAACGCCGCCAAGACCCTGGCTCATCGTTTTGCCGTGCTGCATCCCGAAAACCGCTTCACACTTTTCGGGAAGCACTCTAACGTCCGCCCGCCTTGTCCGGCCTGTCTGGTCCAGACCTTCGAGCTTCTCTCAATTGGATAGCGAATGACCAAGCCTGCGTCAGCCGAACCGCGCCTGTTGTTTTTTGCCGGCAGCGCGCGCGAAAAATCGTGGAACAAGAAAGTCGCCCGGCTCGGCGAAATGATTGCCGATGCCAACGGCATCAAAGGCACGTTCGCCGACCTTGCGGATTATCCGATGCCGCTTTACTGCGGCGATATCGAAGCCAGCGATGGTCCGCCCGAGAACGCGCGCAAACTCAAAGCGCTAATGGGCGTGCACACCGGCATCTTCATCGCCAGCCCCGAATACAACGCGTCGTTCTCGCCGCTCTTAAAGAACACCATCGACTGGATCAGCCACATCAAGGACGACGGCGAGACCTCGATGCAGGTTTTTAAAACGCGCGTGTTCGCACTTGGATCGGCGTCGCCCGGCGGCATGGGCGGCCTGCGCGGACTTTCGCAACTGCGCCTCGTGCTTGAAATAGGCATCGGGGCGCTGGTACTGCCCGACCAATTCGCGGTGCCGCGCGCGGTTGACGCCTTTGAAGACAACGGCCATCTCAAAAACAAAGACAGTCAGGAGCAGTTCAAACTTCTCATTCAAAAACTCGCCCGCGCGGCTCATGTGCTGCACGGGTAGGATATCGCAACGATGCCCAACGCCGCCAAAGATAAACTGATCGTCGCGCTCGACATGCCAGGCTATGACGAGGCTCGCGCGCTGGTCGATGCGCTGGGCGATACGGTCAGTTTTTACAAGGTTGGCCTCGAATTGCTGTTCGCCGGCGGGCTTGATCTCGCCAGCGAATTGAAGGGCGACGGAAAGCGCGTATTCCTCGACATGAAGTTCCTCGACATCGGCAACACGGTCGAGCGCGCGGTTGCAAGCGTGGGCACGCTCGGTTTCGATTTTCTGACCATTCACGGTCACGATAGCAAGACGTTGCAGGCCGCCGTCAAGGGCCGTGGATCAGCCAAAACGAAATTGCTGGCCGTCACGGTTCTGACCAGCCTCGACCAAAGCGATCTCGCCGAACAAGGCATCGTGTCGTCGCCGCGCGATCTGGTGTTGAAGCGCGCCAAGCTGGCGCAGGATGCAGGCTTCGACGGCGTCATCGCGTCGGGCCAGGAAGCGGCCAACATCCGCGCCGCGACGGGCCGCGAATTTCTCATCATCACGCCCGGCATCCGGCTTCCCGGCTCTGCTGCGGGCGATCAGATGCGCATTACGACACCTGAAGACGCGCTCCGCGACGGCGCCAACCATCTCGTCGTCGGCCGCCCGATCACGGCGGCAAACAATCCGAAGGCAGCGGCTGAAAGTTTTCTCGCGGCCATTGCGCGGGCCTGAAGACGCGACGTCGTCATCCTCGAAAGGCCGAGCTTGCGATTCTCCCTCTCCCCTTGGGGAGAGGGTTGGGGTGAGGGGGTCTAACGTCGTGCTAGACCAAAACCCCCTCATCCTGTCGCAAGACTTTGGCGCTCCGCGCCGGGCGACCACCTTCTCTTCAAGGGGAGAAGGAACCGCCCCGCCACATCCTCGCCCCATCGCGACCACGCGCCGTCCAACTTTGGCGTTTACGAAGCGTTAACGTTACGGAAACGATTCTGGGGCTTAGATTCGGAAAGTCCGGAGTTTTTCGCGTTTGAGTGGGGTTGGGAATGGGGTGGCGGATAGGGTGGGGGCGGCGCCGTTTAGCGCTCTGCGGCCTTCTTATCGCGATTGGCGGCCTATCAGCCGGGCACGTTGCTGCGGCTGAGAACGCGGCCGCGCAAAAGCCGTTGCCGGCGGAAACCTTAACAGCGCTGAGCCGCAAAGTTATCCCCGCTGCAAGCCCGGTTTACATCCGCATTTTCAAGCAAGAATCCGAACTCGAAGTTTGGAAGGCGCGCGCCGACGGCCGCTATCTGCACGTCAAAACATTCCCCATTTGCACCTGGTCGGGATCGCTCGGACCAAAGCTCACGCTCGGCGACCGCATGGCGCCTGAAGGCTTCTACGCCATCACGCCGGATCGCCTGAAACCCGACAGCAAATATCATCTCGC
This sequence comes from Hyphomicrobium sp., assembly GCA_031402935.1. GTDB lineage: Bacteria > Pseudomonadota > Alphaproteobacteria > Rhizobiales > Hyphomicrobiaceae > Hyphomicrobium_B. The sequence goes on from JANNSR010000182.1 coordinate 5,635, forward strand.
ATTGAACGTCGGTTATCCGAACGCGCTCGACCGCGCGCTGAAACGCACCGGCGATTTCATCATGGTGCACGGCCAATGCGTCAGCGTCGGCTGCTTCGCCATGACCAACGATTTGATCGAGGAAATCTATGCCTTCGTGCGCGTTGCGTTCGAGGACGGCGTCAATGAAGTGCCGGTGCACATCTTCCCGTTCCGCATGACGGCAGCCAACCTGAAAACGCATGCCAACCACGCCGCACGCGACAGTTGGGCGCCGCTGAAGGAAGCCTATGATGACTTCGCCGAGACACACGAGCCGCCGCGCGTCGGTTTTTGCGGCAAGCGCTATGTCGTCAATCCGCTTGTTCGCTTGAGCGGCGATCCGCTGGCGGCGTGCCCGGCGCGCGTTGGCAAACTGTTGGCCCCGGTGCCGCCGCGCAAGGCCAAGAAGCTCGCCGCCGCCAATACCCCGCTCGTCGCCGAGGGTTTGAAAACGCGCGACGCCGACGGCGCCGTCACCTGGTCGCCCGCGTTCGGCCTCGGCGCAACGCCAGCTTTTTCCACAGCCGAACCGCTGGCGAAAAAACCGGCCACGAACGACGCTGGTTTAGGGGCGATGACGCCGTTGCTGCCGCCCAACTAGGGCGTTCGCGCAGAGTCCCGCAACGCGCAAAATGGACCCTGATTGCAGTCAGCGCATTCAGGAATCGCGTCAAATCGTTTCGAGCCAGCGCTCGTAAGCCAGGAAGCAGCCAACAGCCGCCGCCAACAGGATCAATAGCCACAGCACCCATGACTGGCGTTTCCAGAATGGGGGCACGGGCGGCAGATCGCCGAGCTGGTCATTTTTCATGAGATCTCCTTCGATGAATGCCATCGCTTTGCCAACAATCACCTGTCGGCGCCACCACCACCATATGCGCGCGACGGCGCGAACAATCATGTTGGACTTGAGAAGTTCCGCAAGAGTGGCGGCAACAAAAGCGTCGAAGCGATTGAGCAGCGCCGCCCGCAACTCGTCGAGATTGCTGCGCGGCATTTTCGGCCAGGGCGGCAGGCCAATGATGACATCGGCGGTGCCAAAGAGCGGGACGATCGGGCGGCGCTCGTCCTTCGCAGCGTCCTTGGCTTCTGGGCCGAACACGGGGTTGCTCGGATGCAGGACAAAATGGTTGAGCAGGAACCATTGGCAATTGCGGCGGCCGAGCTGGAAATCGTGCTCGCGGAACTGCTCATCGAGAAACCCACCGGCGGCTTTAAGAACGCCGGTGGCCATCGCAGGTTTTGTCTGATCGCCATCACGCTTGGGGGAAATCAGGTAGCGGCTGTAGACGCCGGGGTCTGACGCCGCGACGAGATCGGTGGCTTTGTACCGCGCCTGCTTGAAGTACGCACTGGCCGCCATTTTCGCGATGGTTTTGATGCTCATGTCGCGCTCCACCTTGAGCGGCAACCCGTCCTTCCCCTTGGCTGCCAACCCGGCATTGCCCTCGAGTTGGAACCCGTCATCCATCTTCAACTTTGGAGGAAACGGCGCGATTAGGATGACGGCGCGATCGGCCTTCTCCGGCTCGCGCGCGTTCCCTGTTTCTTCAAGGTCTCGTATAGCCCAGCGCACGAGTTCGAAGGGCTCGTTGTTCATCGTGCCGCCATCGACGCAAATGGAATCTTTCCACTCCATCGGCGCCCGCGGTCCGTCCGGACCTTGCGATTTTGGCGCGCCCTCCAAGTGGTGTTGAAAGGCCTCGACGTCCTTGAACATGTTTGCAAACGCGGCGAAGCCCGCTTCCAAATCCATAGGGGCCAGGATCTGGCGGGCGGCGAAAACAACCGGGACGGCGCTGGTTGCCAGTGTCGCCTGGGTCAAGGCTTCAAATGTGGGCTCGAAAGGCTGGTCCGTAGGCTTGCCAGCGAGGGTGCCGAGGTCGCTGAGCTTGATGCGGTCGCCTGTGTCGGCGCACAGCTTCAGCCACTGGCACTTGTCATTCGGGAACGCTCTGGCGCCAAGGTCGGTGACGGCATAGTGCGCCCGGCCCTCATACTGCGTTATGATGTAGCCGTCCTTGCCGAAGCTGACCGGGCGGGGAATACCGTCGAGGTTGGCGCGCGTCAGAAAGAGGTGCGTCGGCTTCGTAAAGAACGCGAGGGGTTGGCGCGCCGGGTTCGGGCTGATCGTGCTTAAGGCCTCGCGCGCGATCCTGGTCAGCGCTTCGCTGTTCAGCGCCGACTTCGGCATTTTTTTAGGATCGATGTCGCCGGTATCGAGCAGAACTTGGTTGCCGGTCAGAACGCGGCCTTTGGCCGGATCAGGCGCGCCGAACAACCGCAACTTCCTGACCCACAAGTCGTAAAGCTCGGGAAGCACGCGCCTTATCGGAGGCGCTTCGGGGTTGACCGCTGGTTCTTCGACCGACCGGATGCCGCCGGCAAGCGACATCAGCCCGAGGGCCGCGGTGATGCCACCGGCCGAGGTGCCGGCAACGGTCGAGATAATGACGTCGTGCTGGGGGACTGCAGCGCCCCTGTCTTTCGCCTTCTGCCATTCGTTGAGCGCTTCGACCAGGAAATCGAAAACGCCGGCCGAATAGGCGCCACCTGAAACGGCGCCGGCCATGGCAAGTCCAATATGAAAGGCCGGTTTTTCGGACTGTGCAACCGTCATCGACGCATACTCCTCAAACGGAAACGCGCAGTATTGGTGCCGTCCTCTTGCGAGGTTTCAAGAAATATGACTTCAGCGGCAAAAACGGTGTGGGCGGATAAGATGCATTCAGATCATTGCAGTGCCCGGTGCGATCCTATTTGAACATATCATGGAGCGCCAGGACGGGATTGAGTCGATGTCTTGGGGTGAGCGGCCTGACGTCCCCAGTTGCCGGCTCGCCCCTCGCCGCGCTATGACTTCCAGCGAAACGCATTACAGCTCAGAGACCCTGCCATGCCCAAAGGTTATGTCATTGCCCACGCCTCCGTCACCAACCCCGAGCAGTGGGCGCTGTACGTGGCGAAATCGAAAATCGCGCTCGATAAGTTTGAAGGCCGGCCGATCGTGCGCGGCGGCAAATCCGTGATCGTTGAGGGCAACGGTACGGTGCGCAACGTCATCCTCGAATTCCCGAGCTACGACCACGCCCACGGCTACGCCACCTCGCCCGAATACGCCGAAGCCAAAGTTCTGCGCCAGGGCGCCGGTTCCATCGACATCACGGTGGTCGAGGGGGTTTGATTTTAACGTCATCCTCGGCCGAGCCCTTGCGAAGGCCGGGGATCCAGCGGCAGACTCGTCGCAGACGCGATATCGTGCCTCCGGCGCTTTATGCGCTGGATCCCCGACCGCGCATCGCAAGTGGGCGAGCGCGTTCGAGAATGACGGCAGGAATTGACCCCCGCACCCCAACCCACTCCCCCTGGGGCGGGGGGGGGGGCTGAGTTGCCCCCCCACCCAACCAGCGATCCCACCCCGCCAACAAGGCACGCCACTGTGTCGGCCAGCACAACGTCGGCGATTGGGACCCATCCACGAGTTCCGGTTAGAACATCGTGATCGGGCGTCGGGCACATTTTATCTCCTGTTCGTAGCGGCCTTTCAAACCTTAGCTTGATGATCCCGAACAGCTCGTCGTTCGCGCCCCGCGGCCGGTACACGCCCTCGACGA
>JANNSR010000183.1:0-28805 GCA_031402935.1 Hyphomicrobium sp.
TTCTAAATTAGTTCAACCGATTTCAGTATAATTGCTTTTATCTGCTCCGATTTTTTTGCTGCACCAACGTCCATTAACTACCTTTAGCCCTGTATTTTTATGTTTTTTTTAAACAGTCTGTCATGGGTATAATTAAAGATAGGTTCAAGGTAAAAGCGGAAATAGTAAGTGCAGAGATCAGGGATCTGCTGAAAGAACATGGCACCAAAATAATAGGAGAAGTGCAGTTGTCGCAGGTCTATCAGGGAATGCGCGGTATGACGGGGCTGGTAACTGAAACATCATTGCTCGATGCGCAGGAAGGTATCCGTTTTCGCGCCTGCGCCGACACGCAAGAGCCGGGCATCTGGGATATCGGCCTGCCGGCGCTTGAAGCGCCAACGCGCCTCGCGACGTCGTTCGATCAAACGGCGTCGCGAATAGTCGAAGGCGTGGTGCGCACGATTGCGCGGATCGCCGCTGGCGAACGCGCGCCCGTCGCAGGCGGCCCTAGCGCGGCGGCGAAAGGCGCATTTTCAATCCTGCGCTCGGCCGGTCATTTTGCGTCCGACCGCACGGCGCGCAAATTCGAGCGCGCCCGCGACCGGCTGGTCGGCAACGCGCCGCGCTGGCATGTCGCCTGGCGAAAGATCACCGATGCCAGCGAACCGCCGCAAGCAGGCACCCTCGATCTCAGCACATTCCGCATTCTCCCCGACGGCGGTCAGCGCTTTTTCGCCGACCCGTTCGTGTTCGTGCACCAAGGGGTTCGCCACGTCTTCGTCGAGGAACTGCCCGACGCGACCGGCACCGGCGTCATTTCACATTTCACGATTTCCGATGACGGCAGCGCAACCGTGCCGCGCGTCGTGCTGGCGACGCCGCATCACCTGTCGTACCCGTTCGTGTTCCAGCGCGATGGCGAAGTATGGATGCTTCCCGAAAGCGCGGCGGCGGGCGGGCTCGACGTCTATCGTGCCGAAGCGTTCCCCGACCGCTGGGTCAAGCACGCGCGCCTGATTGAAGGGCGGCTGCACGACGCGACGCTGTTCGAACACAGCGGACTTCTGTGGATCGCTGCTGGGTCAGAGGCCTTTCAAAGTTCGACGTGGGACGCGCTCGCGCTCTACTGGTCGGAAACGCTTAATGGGCCGTGGCGGCCGCACGCGAAAAACCCGGTCGTCGTCGATGCCCGTGCGGCCCGGCCCGCCGGACCGTTGTGGCGCGCGGGCGGCCAACTGTATCGCCCGGCGCAGGACTGTTCGGGCGGATATGGCGGCGCCATTGCCGTCAACCGCATCGTCACTTTGACGCCGGAAACATTCGAGGAAGTCCGCGACGGCACCATCGCTTTCAATCCGGAATTGAATCTTCTCGGGCCGCATACGATTTGCCGGGCGGGAAGCATCGAGGTGGTCGATGTTTACGCGCGGCCGGGCGCACTGCGGTCGGCGTTCAGGGCCAGCTTCGGGGGCCAGCATCGGGGCTAGTCGTGCTCTCCCAATCACGTTATAAACGCGTCTGCGGTTCGGAGCGCTGCTAAGATTGTAAAACTGCACTATGTTGTTGGTCGGTGCGCGTTGGCACGCTGCAATACACGCATTTGGAGAAATGCTATATGACTTTGAAGTACGACGATGACGTGAAGCTCGCGAAGGGCAGTCCAATCGGGAATGCGCTGCCACCTGGTTATGTTTTCTCCTGGCTTAGGGACGACGCAGCGAGTGAAGACCACATAAAACCTATTAGAGTACAGGCATCCGAAAGTGTGGTGCGGAGCTGGGGCGTGAAGTGGACGGACGAAGAGGCGGCTAGGTTGGTGTTCCGGGCCAGGCGAGCCTCTTACATAGAGCAAGCGGCACAGGCGAATGATACAGGTCTGGAATACAGGGTCTTCATGGTTTCAGAGGCTTGAAGAACGTCAGCGTTCTCGTATTGGCATCGCACAAGGCAAGAACCTGCTTCTTGCAGTTGAGCGTGGATAGCGCGTCAGCTAGACAGTCCTTTGAAGAGATGACATTCCTAAAAACAACGCCGACTTAGCACAGTGGTAGTGCACCTGATTTGTAATCAGGGGGTCGTAGGTTCAAATCCTACAGTCGGCACCAATATAATCAAAGACTTAGCTTATCAACTAAAAGTCTTAGTCTCTGCATAGTCTCACTCATTAAGCCCCGGCAGCTCTTTCCAGGGTTCACCAAGAAGCAATCCCACTCTGACGAATGGCAACCCGCATACGCTCAGCCACTCGTGTGATACCATCTTGCCGACGAAGGTGCTGACCTCCGGACCATTCAGGACTACCTCGGCCATCGCGACCCCAAGCACACCGTGCACTACACGCGGATTGCCGCGCAGCGCTTCGATGGGTTGTGGAAGTGAACGTTAGGGTCGCTCCGAGAAACGGGTCCCCGTGACCCCTCAAGTCTACTCCAATCGCTTGGAGTGATCCCAATATACGTCCGCTCTGTCCTCGCGACCCAACTTGAGCCCGGGCCACCGGAACTAACGCGGCGGGTCAACAGTACGAGCCGGATACATCGCCCCCATCAACCGGTTGAGCCCTACGACCGGAAGTCGCAAGAGGGCTAAACACGGCGATTGAGCCGCAGCAGCCCGGGACACAATCGCTGTCGGTACGAAGACCAAACATCCTCGCTTTACCAATTGTGCTACTGATCTGCGTGTGGATGGAGCGACCAGCTGGAGGAGCGACGGACCGAGGGAAGGTAGAGTTCAACCACAGTTCCAGTCCCGGTATCGCTGTTGAGCGTGACCGTTCCCCCTGATCTGTTCGCAAATTTATAGACGCTTGAGAGGCCAAGCCCATAACCGTCGCCGAATTCTTTGGTTGTAAAATCTGGGTCAAAAGCCCTCAGCATGACACCCGGCGTCATCCCGACGCCGGAATCTCGGAATGATAAGCGCCCATAAAATCCGGATTTCAAACCGTCGTGAGCGGCGCTGCGATAGGAATCGATGATCACATTGCTTCCAAGTATTTCGAACACGCCACCATCCGGCATTGCATCTCGAGCATTGGCGACGATGTTGATGATCGCGCTTTCGAGCTCAGCTCGATCAGCGCGTACTTCCCAGCAGGGGTTGACGAACAGTAGTCGCAGATCGACTCGTGGTCCGAGCGTGCTCGCGAGTATGCCGCGAAGATCAGCAATGAGCCCGGAGGTATTGATAGCAACCGCTGAACCGCTTCGCAGGTGTGAGCCATTCAGTAACTTAGCATTGGCATGAGCCGCCATATCACAGGCGCGGGTGATGTCCTCGAGAGGAACTTGAAGGCTCGGTTCGTGTATGTGGGACCGCATCATCTGTAGGTTTCCGGATACTACGGTGAGCAGATTGTTGACATAGTGTGCGACCTCTGCGGCTGTTCGGCCGGGTTCGTCGACTGTTTGGCGATCACCAAGCTCACTATCAACCTTTCCGCCCCGGCACGTCACAGTCGGCAAAACGAGATCGATAAACCCAGCCACGCGGTGACGGCGATCGCGAATAAGCCGTCGCACCCCAGCAGCAGTAAAGACTTCGCCCGACTTGGCTACGAATGACATCAGCGTGGCGTGCTCAGCTTCTGCCGGGTCATTCGCAAGTTGCAATGAATCGCCTAAGTTTTCATCAGCCAACGGATGAATGGCTTGCTGAGGGTGTCCAAGAATTTCCTCTGCCGCATAGCCGAAAACTTTGGAGAACGCTGGATTGACGCTGACGATCCAACCATTCAAATCGCTACAGATGATTGGATGAGGTCCGATTTCGAGGGCTAATTGCATAGACGGGGATAGAATATCTCCGACCTTGGATGGAACCGTTTCACCGGTGACTTCAGCCGATCCGCAGCTTGGTCGATACCGGCGCTTTTTTGCGCCCGTGCTTGAGAGTATTGCTGTGGTGCGCCCCATTATTGAAAAACCTCCGGCGTTAAGCTAGACCAACTCGATACTAACTATCTTAGATTGCTCATTTGGTGTAGGTTATTCAACCAAAGGTGGTTGACGGGTACCATTTAAGCATGCGGCGGACGGCTTGGCGGCCTCAAAAAAGCCCGTAGCTCATACAGCTTTTAGTTGTGGATAAGCCAAGCACGCTACTGGATTGCGGATTTGAGAGTTCGTCGGCTTCACAATGGCGTCGGTGCGCAACGGTGTGTCTGACATCAAAGCCTGTGAGCTAGAATTTGACGTTTGAGGAACGGTGGCGCGCGCGGCGAACACTCCCTGGATAACAAAAGGTGCCGGAGTGCGAAGCCAAGGCCGCGACGCACTTGAATACTCCTGAAATTAGTTCAACCGGCCGGCCTCGTGACAGGAGAACTTCTCGAGCAGGACGAGGCAACGGCGCAATAGGGCAGGAAGATGATTGTCGCCGGACTTTTGTTCGGCCCAGTCAAGAATGGCCGAAAGAGCCGCTTTTACGTCCTCGACCTCGTCGGTTGGTTTGATCTGCTGCATGACCGTCTCTTTTCGTAGTTGGAGTTTGCCACTCGACCAACGTGAACAGATCGTATCCTGGTGGTAGGTTCATATTAGTGTTTAGGACTCAACGAAGGATTGGCTTGCAAGCCCCTTGGTGACAGGGTCCGCTACATGGTGAAAGACGGATACTAGGATCGACCCAAATGGACGCAACTCTTCTCACAACGCTCGCCAACCCAATTCGCCTCCGTCAAAGCGCCAAAGACGATTATGTGCTGCACAACGGGCTAAGGCGAGAACAGGAGTGCTGGACCCAACAAACTTACGCACAGTCTTGCGGCGGATTGCACGCTGATTTACCTTGCCAAGGTCAGGCTCGGTGTCAGGGACGATCAGCCGGCGTTCAATCGGGTGGTCGGAGGGACGAACAATGGTACAGCGTAGTCGGGGCCTTCGAACATCACTTATTGTTGGTATTTCAGCACTTTTTTCAATCATCGTTCATGCTGTGGCCGGTTCGGGCCCAGCGGAAGCGGCTGAAAGGGGACTGACGCACTACTTGGCCGGATATTACGGTGATTTCGCCATTGCGGTAGCGCCCCAACCAGGTCTCTACGCGTACTCGACATTTTATCACTACGAAGCTGTCTCCGAAGGCCCCAAGTTTGTGAAGGGTGCGTCGATCAATGCTACTGCGTCGATCAACGGGTTTCTATATGCGACCGGGCTTTCAATTCTTGGAGGCCAGTATGCTTTTGGTGGGTACACAGCGTATGCTGGCGCGGATCTACGGGCTTCCATTCCGACACCGGTGGGAACGATATCAATTTCTGACGAAGCTTCAGGGCTCAGCGATACAAGTATTTCACCGTTGAGCCTGTACTGGTCGTCCGGCAATTTGCACTGGAACTTGTATACGGCGGTCATGTTACCGACAGGCAAATTCAACAGCGCGGCGAGCCTTAATCTGGGCCGCAATTACTATTCCTTTGACACGGTGCTGGCCATCACTTGGCTGGACCCCAAGCTCGGACTCGAACTGTCGCTGGTTCCTGGACTAATGGCTAATACTGAGAACGGCGACACCAACTACAAAACGGGTACCGAATTGCACATCGACGGAATGCTGAACGCATACTTTTCGCCAACCTTCGCCATCGGCCTTCACGGCTACATCTACAATCAGATCTCGTCCGACACCGGACCTGGGGTGGACGGATTGGGTATTCAAAGCTTCTCTGCGGGTTTCGGCCCGGCGCTGTTGTGGGTGCCGCTAGAGCTTGGGATTTCTGGCAAGATCGTTGGCAAGTGGCTTCACGAGTTTGATGCCGAGAACCGCTTTGAAGGCGACATTGTAAGCCTCACTGGCATGCTTCAGTTCTGACCATGATCCGGCGAAAAGCTATCCATTTTCGCTCATCTTCAATGAAAAAGAAAATCACCTTCGTCGCAATATTTTCAAACCTAGGTTGAAAATAGTGGCGCGCGCAACTCGATATGCAGTTAATCTTTGTCATTAGACACGGTCTTTGTTGGGGGCTTCTTCAGTCATGCCTTACGATGACGCGACATTTTCGACGCGCTTTGGCACGCTTGCGGCGCTGGTTCATCGGTCTGGACCGTCCGCCCCCAGCGTGGTTTTTCTTCACGGAAACTCCGCCTCGAAAGAACTTTTCGCAAGTCAACTCAATCTGTGTGCGAATGTCGGCATGAATTGTCTTGCCGTGGATTTCCCTGGTCATGGCAAGTCGGAGAAAGCCAGCGATCCGCAAGCTGCTTATAGTATGCCGGGCTATGCGGGTGTCGTCACCGACATCCTTAACGATTTACAATGGGGCGACGTCCACATTGTCGGGTGGTCGCTTGGTGGGCACGTCGCGTTGGAACTAATGTATGACAATCCGCGTGTCACAGGCTGCATGATCGTCGGCACGCCGCCTATCCAAATGTCCGAAGAAAGCGTTGCCGCAGCATTCCTGCCAACTACGACGATGAATCTGGCTTTCAAACCAGATTTTGACCGTGAAGATGCCCGGGCCTATGGCCAAGCTATGCTCGGCGACTGTGTAGCAATCACGAACGAGTTCGTGGAGCGCGTGCAGCGCACCGATGGCAACGCGCGGCTCTGGCTCGCCCGCAATGGAATCGCTGGCAATGGAATTGACCAGAAGGCACTCGCTGAAACGAGCACCATACCTTTGGCCGTCGTGCACGGTATTCACGACGTCTTCGTGAACCTCAACTACCTGCAAGGCCTGAAGTACGGCAATCTTTGGCGCGGTGAGGTTCAACTTCTCGACGCGGGACACGCATCGCATGTCGAGCGGCCAGCGGAATTCAATAAACTTCTGAAGGCATTCCTTGCTGAAACGTGCAGCCCGGCAGCAGGGAACCGGACACCGGCCACAGCTGGACATTCAATCCCCACAAATTGAATAGAGATTGCACATGTATGAGTTCGAAGAATTCGTCGAACAAAGTCAAAAAGCTTTGAGTGCGGATGCGGTCCTGGCAAAATTTCAGGAGTCAATGATTGACGAGGGTTATTCCAACCTCGTGCTGGTGCAGATGATGAGCAACGGGCATATCGACGTACCGTGGCGACACCTTCCTGAGGGTTACGACGAAACCTACGTTCGCAAAAAATGGCACCAGATTGATCCCGTGCTACAGGTCACTTTGTCGGCGCGACTTCCGTTTCGCTGGGAGGAATTACCCAGCCGACACAAGCTCAAGAAGGTGCAGCTACGTTTTCTCGAAGAATGCCACACGCTCGGGGTTCACAGCGGCTATACAATCCCTATTCATAGTCCTGGGCGGCGCGACATCATCAGCTTGTCTGTCCGCGACGACGTGAAAACCGATCCCACGCGGTTGCCACTGGTTCACGCCAAGGCCATGCAAGCATGGGTCCGATATTCAGAGTTATCGCAGGCAGTATGTGATCCGGGTGTAGTCGCAACGCTGAGCGTCAGAGAACGCGAGTGCTTGCAGTGGATCAAGGCCGGCAAGACCTACGAGGACATCGGTGACATCCTTAATTTGTCGCCCAAGACTGTCGAGCATCATCTCCGCAGCGCCCGTCAAAAGCTTGGTGTTGCGACGACTCTGACGGCAGTGGTCAAAGCCATTCAACTCGGTATCATTGATATATGAATGGCTCGGGGAATCCCCCGACTGCCACTCGGCGTTCATGAGTGATTGCATCGTCCCGTGAAGTTCTTGTCTTCATCGGGAAACAGTCATGATCGAGGCGTTTGATATTCGTACCGCCCATATTTTCGGCGACGCTATGTTCCAACAGGCCCGGCTCCGTTATGAGGTGTTCGTCGCGAAGCGGCAACTCAGCCATCCGTTTTATGACGGCCTTGAATACGATCAGTTCGACACGCCCGGCGCGGTTTATGTCATCTGGCGCGACGATCAACGCATCGTACGCGGCCTTGTGCGATTGCTACCAACCACACTCCCCTACATGCTCGAAACCTTCTGGAGCTACCTTGTCCCCGATCGCTCGTTGCCGAAATCTCCAAAGGTCTGGGAGGTCACTCGGGTATGTGTCGATCATACCGTGAGGGGCCGCCATCGGCGCCAGATTCTGCCCGAGCTGTTCAGCGGCGTTCAGGACCTCGGCAAGAGAATTGGCATCGAATCCTATCTCTGCGTCACCCGCCCTCATCTTATCTCTCACATTCTGCGTCAGGGCTTGCGGCAACTCGGACCGGTACAGGAGGTGGAGGGTGAGCCTGAGGCTGCCTTCGAAGTTGACCAGCACGATATGCTTCCATCCATGTACTGCGTCAAGAACGGGCCACATCGCCCCGTGCTGCATACCGCTATCGGTGGCTCGGAACTGGAGGCCGCGTAATGAACATCTCAATGAATTCCCTCACAAACAAGGGGCGCAGAAAGATCGCCCTACAAATGGCTGACGCTGTACTGTTTCTGGTCAATGTATCTTCCCGTGCGGGGTTCACAAACGTGCGCCGCAAGCTGACGGCCGTTCAGATCGAACTTATCGCCATGGGCGGCACGCCGCACACCGACGATCCGGGGCGGGAAAAAACAAATCGAACCGATCTCTTGTGAGGGCTCTTTGCTATGCTGATGCGGCACCCGACTCAAAATGCGATCGCCCCATTCGAACTTTGGGAATCGGGGGTGAGAAGTTACTGCCGTGCCATGCCAGCAGTATTTCAGCGGGCGCTCGCCGCAGAGATTTGGGACGAAAGCGGCAATCGCTATATCGATTTTTGGTCGGCCTGCGGCTCACTCAACTATGGACACAATCATCCGAAACTCAAAGCCGCCGTGATTGAGTATTTGACCGGCGATGGCGTTATCAATTCGCTCGATTTGCATACCTGCGCAAAACGCGCGTTCATCGAGACCTTCGCTGTGTCAATCCTGATGCCGCGCGGGTTTGATTATGTCCTCCAGTTCACAGGCCCCACCGGCACAAATGCTGTCGAAGCGGCCATCAAATTGGCCCGCAAGATCAAAGGCCGGCCCGACGTCGTCGCATTTACCAACGCGTTCCATGGCATGAGTCTTGGTTCACTGGCCCTCACCGGCAATCGGAACGCGCGCATGAGTTCTGCGGCGCTACTCAATCATGTCGTACGGCTGCCTTATGACGGTTACGACGGTGCGGGTATCACTGAACTCGAACGTTTTGCCACCATGGTCCGCGACCCTTCGGCGGGCCTTCCACAACCGGCCGCAATCATCGTTGAAACGGTCCAGGGAGAGGGTGGCCTCAATGTCGCATCGACGCTATGGTTGCAGTGCTTGGCGAGGATAGCCCGCCAACTTGACGCGCTGCTTATCGTCGATGAGGTGCAGACTGGATGCGGCCGCACGGGTCCATTTTTTAGTTTCGAGCGCGCCGGTATTCAACCGGACATGGTCTGCCTCGCCAAGTCGTTGAGCGGGTTTGGACTGCCGATGTCGCTTGTCCTGATAAAACGCGAACACGACGTATGGGAACCAGGCGAACACAACGGTACGTTTCGTGGCAACAACCTTGCCTTTATAACGGCCACGGCGGCCTTGAACTTGTGGACCGGCAACAAATTGATGCCTGCCGCCATCGGTCTCCACCGACGTGTGGATGATTGGTGCGAGGCGATGACCGCCAAATACCCCGCCAGAAGCAAGGGTTTGGGCGCAATGCGAGGTCTTGCCTTCGATGATGAACGCATAGCCTCGGCGATCGCTCAAGAAGCCTACTCCCGCGGTATTTTGCTCGAATGCTGCGGTCCCAATGATGAGGTCCTCAAACTCATGCCGCCACTGAATATTGAAGACAATGTTCTCGACGAAGGACTCGAGAAACTCGAAGCTGCGGTTACGGCGGTAATGGAGAGGGGCACTCACAACTCTGTCCGCAAAAAAAGAGGGTCAGGTCTTGGTAAAGTCAACGCACCCGCGCTGTGCCAAATTTGATGCGGCTTAGTCAAGCAGCGTCTAGTCTGAAAACGACCGAGGTTGCTCGATAAATTGGAGACACAATGTCAACGCGTTCAGATCAGACCTTAGCGGGTCTCATGGACAGCTCACGGGACGCGCGCGCGCTTGCCCGGATGCTGCTCTATACTGCCGACGAGGCCCGCATGCAGGGCCATTCGGACGTCGCCAGAAAGATTGCAGATGCTTTCGAGATCCTTTCCGAGCAATCCCCGGGTAGGTTTAGAGACCTTTTAAACGATGACAATACCTGAGGGCTTTTGGAGTGGGCCAAATTAGTCCCAACGGTTGGTCTCAGTCGCCGGGTTTTCTTGGGACATGTGGCAATCCATCGAAGAAGGCGGTCACTCCGACAGGCAGCCGTCTGGTGATCTCGAATAATTCTGCTGCACTCAGCCGGCGTTGCCCTTCTTCGATGGCTTTGACGTCAGCTTCACTGATCCCAAGCACCGCGGCAATGTCAGAACGATGGCATTGATGTGCCAACATCAAGTGCTTCAGTTGTGCGCCGATATGCAAATCGACCGAGTTTGTTTTTGTCATCATGCGGATAATACGCGCCCTTGTTGTGGGTGAATATACCATTATACCTGCAGTACATATTTGCTACCCGAAGCGACATCCTCAGCCCGGTTCTGGCCTCAAACGTGCGATCCTCTTAAAGGGACAGCTTTTCGAACGCAGATTTCAGTGATTCTTCTGCTAAAAATTCAGCGAGAGTATGGCATCAATTTGCTGAACTTTCAAAAGAGTTGGCACGTAAGATTTGCGCATGCAATTGGACAAGTTTGCTCGATCAAACCAAAGTTGAGCTGCCACCGGTTCCCGTGGACAAAGCGATTTCGCGCGTCGAAGTTCGGATTCTGGCAACAAACCGCAAACCCAGGACCTTTCAATTTGCTCCCTCTGAACCATTAGCTGCTCCCGGTCAGGGGCTGAGAGACTCGTCTGGAGCATGATAGTTCCGGTGCACCCCAACAAGCAGCCGTGATTGCAACGCCAGCACGACCGCGACCCCCTAGCGGCCGCACAACGTGCTACTCCTCATCTGGTCCCATGGATCCGAATTCACAAGTCAGCGGAGACGCCCCCCGCTTTCGAATTCGCGAAATGCGCTATCGCCAGCGCCGCCGCCTCGAAGATCGCCATGCTGTGGTGCTCGCTCTCCCAGATGCGGCGCCGCGGCGGCAACCGCGGCGCCAGCTCAGGGACGATCTTCGCCACTGTCGCAGCGATCTCATCTTTACTCCTCGCGCCCATCCTGGCGAATACTTTCAGCTTATCGGTGCGCGAGCAGCGAATGACTTTGACACCGCGCTCGTTCGCTAACTCGGTCAACTTGTCGATCAAAACCGTGACGCGCTTCGAGCGGCGCGAGCTTGCATGATGCACATCTTCGACTACCAGCACCGACGGCTGCAGCATGTGCATCAGCACACGCGCCTTCAACAAGGAATCGCGCAGCTTGTTCTTGCGCACATCCTTCACACCCCAGTCCATGATCAAATCGGGCGTCTCGAACACGACATAGCCAAACCCGTGCGAAGTTGGCGCAATCGCTAATATCACCCCGTTGTCGTGCGTCACTTTCATACCCGTGACGCACTGGCTAACGCTCCCCTTTGTAAACTCTCCAGCTTCTGTATCTTGTATGCCGTCTTTCGTTTTTCTTCACCGCAACTAAGCCGCTGCGACAACTGCCTCGCCCGCTCACCGACCGACGTGAACACCCTTTCATGCAATTCAGGGAACAGTTCCTGTAGCTCGCGGCCAAATACCGCTTGATAGGCGAGCGCCGTTTCCAAGCTTGGAATACTTTCTCCCGCTTCGTACCGGGAAATGCACGAGTGCTGCTGAAGACCAAGCAGAAAGCCAAGTTCCTGTTGTGTGAATCCACTGCGCTTACGATACGGTTTGAGATTGATCCGATGGGGATGGCTCATAGTTTGTTGCGCGGACGTGATTGCCCTGCGCCCGCTCATCTTCGCCGTCTGGTCTAAGATTTCTAAGACGGGATTTTGTGCCCTATCGGCACATTCTTCCCAGTCCCACAAAGATCAGAACCGGGTGGACTTTGGGGAGTTCGGGGATGTTGTGAGCGGCGCCATGCTGCACAGCGCACGCAGCCTAAAGGGCTTTGCCCGCTTCGCCTACACCGTGGTCGCTGCCGCTCCAATGTCCCCCAAGTCCCCCGAGTCTACCCGCACGCCGTTCCCGAGCGGCCTCCCCCGGGAAGCCATCGCATCGGCATCTTCCTGCGTCACCCCATAGCGCTCGAACAGTGTCTCGAGTTTGCCTCGCTCGCTCATCGGGATCACAAAGTTGCCGTGACTCTTCTGCGTAATCAAATTGAGCTTGCGCCGGATCACGTGGCCAAGCCACCGGTTCGTTACCTGGCCCTCATACTCCGCGCCGTACATCCTCATAAACATTTCACTGATCTCTTTGATCGAGACGGTCCCCTTCTTCGCGCCTTGCATCAAACACCGGATCACGGTCAGCACATGGGCATCGACCGACGCGCTTCGCTCCGCTTTCAGCCGGGCCGAGTTGCCGCGCGCGCTGCGCCGCAAATCTTCACGTGCCTCCTCGTCATCAATCACCGCCGAGAGCGGCGAGTAAATCTGGTTGATGCGCGGCTCTAATGCCGGGTCCAATGTTGCCGGCGTTCTGCTCACCTGGTTAAACATCTTGAAGCGGAACATAAGCAGTTTGTTCCTCAGCCTGTCCGCCTCTTCCTGCTGCTCCGGTGGCAGGTTGATCGGGATATCCTTGCGCAATGTTCGCTCTCCACTGGTCTCCGTGATGAAGCGGCTCTCCAGGGCCG
This sequence comes from Hyphomicrobium sp., assembly GCA_031402935.1. GTDB lineage: Bacteria > Pseudomonadota > Alphaproteobacteria > Rhizobiales > Hyphomicrobiaceae > Hyphomicrobium_B. Next base: position 12,709 of record JANNSR010000183.1, read on the forward strand.
GATCATCGTACTGGGTCCGCATGCCAACGATCTTCGGCCCGAACACCTGAAATGCCCGTGGGTTGAACTCGCGGCCATCCTTGGATTCGCTGCGCAACACCGGAAAGCCCCGTACGTTGCCATTGTTGAGGATCTTGACCAAATCCGACTTCTCATCCGAAAAGCGGAAGTCCGCCTCGTCGATGATGAGCGTACCGCCGAACCGGTCCAGCATGTGAAAAAGTGGCGATACGCTCGAGGCTCCGCTCGCAAAGATCGGCTTGTAGCAGACAGACCCAAGCGTCAGCAGGAAGCGTGTCTTGCCGGTCCCGTAATCCCCGCGCAGCCGTAGGTACGGCAGCTCATTGAAGCGGTCATGCACCCAGGTCAACAGAGCGTAGTACACCGCTAGGCGTTCGAAGCTCTCGGTGACATCGACGTAGCGATGCATGTAGGCGCGCAGCTCGGCGATTAATTCCGCAGTGCTGCCGTATTCGACCGGCTCTGAGGGAAACAGCACGATCTTGTTTCGGATCAAGCTGTTCATCGCGCCATAGGGCACCAGCTCCTCACCGGCGCCGACCTGAACTTTCGCCGCCGCCTCCCAATCCTTGCCGTCCCAAACGGCAAAGCCTGTGGTGCGTTCGTTTGGATCGTAGAGTAGCTCTACCAGCCGCCCATCACGCAGCACGCTTGAGAGCGCCGGGATGGAATGCACCCGCAGCGCGTCACTGCTCTCCGGCTTCCAGATGTTGTCGGCCATTCGCGCATCGTGTGCCAATGGCCCCACGACGCACAGGCGTGGAAATGTGCTCACCCACTATATACATTATACTGATGAATTGCCCTTTTGTCAAATACTTTCTGATGCTTTGTTGGCGCACCCCGGACTTCGTCCGCCGCCGGGCTCTCGCGCGCCGAGCCCGCAGGCGGTCTCGGCCCTTCGGGCTTCGATCCCTTGCGCCTATGGGAGCGTATGTTGACGCTTGTTCTTCGTGAGCGACGCGGGGAGTGTAATGGTGTGCTCTTGTTCATCGATATAGTCCCATCGCAGCGCACTGATTTCGCCGCGACGCTGTCCGGTCAAGAGCAAAAGCAGAACAATCGGCCGGAACGGGTACGGCATGGTCCGCGCTGCTCTGCAGATAGCACCCAGCTCACCATCGTTCAGCACCCGATCGCGCGATGCAATACGTGAGGGGAGCTGCAGCCCCTCGCACGGACTATGGCCGATGTAGCGACGGCGCGTTGTCCAGCGAAAGAAGCTCCTGATCGCAGTGAAGGCATGGTTTGCGACCGACGGGCTTACCAGCAGTGCGTCCACCACGGTTGAGATGTCGTGGCTCGAAATGCTCTCGAGTGGGCGCTCCTTGAATTTGGCTACGAAGTGTTTGCGCAAAAGGCGCTCGGTCTCGTAACGCGTCTTTTCCCGGTTGTTCTGAGCACAATGGGTTGCGAGATACAGCTCGACGCCCTCCGCAAAGGTCAGCGAGGGAGCTTTTCCTCCGCTCTTGTCGAGCGTTGCTTCCGCCAGCAGGCGCTTGGCGGTGGTGCGCGCCTCTGATAGTGACAGGATGGGATAGCGCCCGATGGTGACGCGGCGGCGCTCGTCCCCGTACATGACAGTGAAGGTCTTCGACCCTCCCGGCGACACCCGCACGCCGAAACCGGTTAAGCCCGCATCCCAATAGGTCGTCTGCCCACTGATGGGGGCTTTCAAATTCTTGATCGTGATGTCAGTCAAATGGCTCTTAGGCACTTTAGTCTCAGCATAGTCTCAGAAATATGCCGCGCTGTGGCGGACTGTCATGTTCTCCTATATACGGCTATCGTACTGAAAATACGAGAAAATTTCCTGTGTTTGTGTTACTATGTTCCGCCATGAAAACCTCAAAATACTGTTTTGTAATCAGGGGGTCGTAGGTTCAAATCCTACAGTCGGCACCACCTTCACCTCCGAGAGTGCATGTCCGCCAAACCGACGTCGCGCGCGCCTCTAACCTCGCGAAGACAGGGCGGCGCGCCGCCGATCCTGGACCGCGCCGGCGATTTTTTGTTGAACTACGACGTGCTGTTCTGCGACGTCTGGGGCGTCGTGCACAACGGCATGACGGCGTTCAAGGATGCCTGCGCGGCGCTGGAGAAATTCCGCAAGAACGGCGGCACGGTCATTCTGGTTTCGAATGCGCCGGTGCCGAAGCATCGCGTGCAGGCGATGCTGGAGAGCCGCCATGTGCCGCAATCGGCTTGGGACGATATCGTGTCGTCGGGCGACATCGCGCTCGCGCATGTGGCGGAACGTGGGTTCAAGAAGCTTTATTGCATCGGCCCGCAGGATCGCGACCAGGCTTTGTTTAAGGCGTTGAACGCGCGCTCCGTGCCGCTTGGCGAGGCCGAGGCGATCATCTGCACCGGCCTGACTGATGATCGCAATGAGACGCCGGATGACTACCGGCCCATGCTCAGCGAGGCACACGCGCTCAAACTGCCGTTCGTGTGCGCCAACCCCGATCTGGTCGTCGATGTCGGCGGCACGATGCTGTATTGCGCAGGCGCCATTGCCGACATTTATCAGTCGATGGGCGGCGCCGTATATTGGGCTGGCAAACCGCACCTCTCGGCGTATGAAACAGCGCACACCAAGGCCGAAGCGCTGCGCGATGCCAATGTTGCCCGCGACAAGTGCCTCGTCATCGGCGACGCCGTCCGCACCGATTTGATGGGGGCTGCAAACTACGGCTGCGACGCGATTTTTGTAGCCAGCGGCATCCATCGCCACGAAACGATGGACGGCGCGACGCTTTCTCCTGCGAAACTCGCGAAGCTGTTTATCCCCGGCACGCCCAGCGCCATCGCCGCGATGGTGGAGTTGCGGTGGTGACGTCTTCCCCCTCTCCCCATCGCGCTCGATAGCGCGAATGGGGAGAGGGCTGGGGTGAGGGGCGGCCGTTTGTTCAGCGCTTGATGCCGCCCCTCACCCTAACCCTCTCCCCGTTAAGTGCAGAAACGGGGAGAGGGGACTTCGTCTACTTCTCGCTCCTCTGCGGCTCGATGGTCGGCGGCGGTTCGCTTTTTGGCCGCTTCGGATACGGCCCATCGGAAAACGAATTGAACACAACGTCCGGCGAACTTGTGTTGTGCTGCGACGGCGCGAGGCGGCCCATCCAAATGTCGGTCGCGTGCGCCTTGTCGAAGGCCATGATGTTCTGCTCGCGCCAGCCCTTCGCGCTTTTCTCGCGCACGGCTATCCGTGCCACATCGTTGTTGAATTCGGTCACGTACATCGAGCGCAGCATCGCGAACGGCGCGTCACCCATCGAGCGGTCAAACGCCACGTCGAGCGCCAATCGATTGCTGTCAGCCTTCGCCATCCGCACCGTCGCTGAGCCGCCCTTCTCGAACGTCAGCGTAAACGTGCGCGTTTTCGGGTCGAACGCGACCTCCTTGAATTTGACGTGCGGGCGCTCTTCGCGATCGATCGGCCCGACCAGAAACGACGAGCCGTAGCCGGTATTGCGCATACTTGGCGGCGTCATCGGGCGCGGCCGCCAGTAGCCGTCCTGCGGATAGAGCACGAGCACTTCCTCGGCGCCGTCGGTTCTAAGCAGCCAGACCTGCAGCAAATGCAGCCCCTTCTCCACCCGGTCGCCGATGCGCACAACCGCCGTCGACGGCCGCCAGAAGGCCGGGAAGGCATAGCCGACGACCCACATCTCGGTTTCTTCATACAGCGTCACTTTGCGCGGCTGACCCGGCGCCGCATAGGATGGGTCGGCGCTCATATCGCACGCCGTCCAGTCGGCTTCGAAATTGTCGCGCATACCGGTCGAGAGGTAGACCGGGTGGGCGGCCTCGATGCGGAACGCGCGCACGTCTTTGTTTGCGAACGCGACGGCGACGTTGTCCTTTTCTGCGCACAAGACTTGCTCGCTCTCGTTCTTCACGTCGACCGCGAGGCCATCAAGCGACGCGGCCTGAACGGGCCCGGCTAGCAGGGTCAAAGCGACGGCCAGTGACATCAACGTCCGCATGAGGAAAGCTCCAGTGATGGTCGCGATGCCTGTACTCTAGTCGTTCGACCGGAGCGTGGCATAGACGTCGCCCGAGTTGGCAGCGTGCGGCAAATGTTCCAGATGAAGCGCCATCTCGGCCGCGCTGGCGCCGTCGCCGAACGCCATCGTCTGACTTTCACCCAGTGCAATGTCGAAACGATAGGCACCGAGCGCACTGAGCCTCTCGATGCAGCGCTGCGCCACGTCGCGCGCAATCGTCGTCATTTCGAATGACAGGGCTTTTGCCGGCTGCGTCAGTCCAGCGAGGACCTGGTCCTCATAGCCTTCGACGTCGATCTTGATGAAGGCCGGCGGCCCGAACATCGCGATCAGGCGATCGAGCGTCACGGCTGGAACGGTAAGCGAGCGGTCCCAGACCTGCCCCTCCCACCCGAGCGCGCCGTCAGCTTCGACCAGGAACGCATCAGAGATCGTCGAAACCGTAGGGTTGCGCGTATTGATATGCAGCACGCGTTCGCCGGTTTCGGCGGCGGCGGCGGCTGGAATGATCAGCACGTTCGGATCGCGGCCGTGGATCAGACGCAGCGCGCGGACCAGCTGCGGTTGCGGCTCGAGCGCGACAACGCGGGCGCCGAGACGGCGGAACGACGAGACCCGATCTCCCACATGGGCGCCGATATCGAATACGAGATCGCCGGGCTGGATGAAACTTGCGTACAGCTTGTCCATCGCGGCTTTCGGCGCGCTCGCTCCGTGATAGAGCCGGAGCGAGCGGAACACGCCTTGGAGCGCGGGCGAGACCATCGGCTATCGTCCGCTTATCGGATCAATCACCGCGATCTCAGGCGGCGGCGCGATGTCTTCTGGAATCGCGGCAATCCCAGCGCGGCGCATGGCGCGGCCAAGGGTTGGGTTTGCCGTCAGAACCGTGAACGGGATGGCGAGTAAATAACCGGCGGTCAACGGTAGGCTCCAGAGAAGCATTGCGGGTGAAATCGCGTACAACGCGCCGCAAACGATGAGACCAAAAAGTAGCTGCGGCCACAGCGCTTGGCCTGCCGCGCGCCACGATACGCCCGTCGCATCGCGCTGCTGGCCACTCCACACAATCGATTTGCCCAACACGAGCCCAAGCATAAACAGTGACGTGCGAATGGTCGTGACCGCACCTTGCAGAAACGCGAACACGACTTCAAGCGCGGCACTCGACGCAAACCGCATCGGCCCGCCGAAGCGCGAAACTTCACCCGGAGTTAACACGGCGTCGATGAGCCCGGCGAGTTTGGGTGAGAGATACATCAGCAGAAACGTGACGTAGAGCGTCTTGGCCAAACCAATAGGAAAATCTGCAACCGTCTGCGCGTCCCAGGCCGCGATTGGCAAAAGCGCTATCATCAGCGTCCACGCCGGAATGCCGATAAACATCAAAATCGCCCACAGCAGCTGAAAGCGGCTGACGGGTTTCAGCCCCGGAAGCCCGAGCAGCTTGAGATACTGCATGTTACCCTGGCACCAGCGCACATCACGATGGATGAAGCTGAGTGCATCGGGCGGATTGTCCTCATACGAACCGCCCTCGACCGGCATCACGCGCACCTCGTATCCGGCGCGGCGCATCAAGGTCGCCTCGACCTGATCGTGCGACAGCACATGCCCGCCGAGCGGAGGCGAGCCGGCTAAAATGGGAAGCTCGCATTGCGCGGCGAACGGCGCGATGCGCACAAGCGCGTTGTGCCCCCAATAGGGCCCGCAATCGCCCACCCACCAAGCCTGCCCCATCGTGTAGGCGCGCATGCCGTGGCGCATGCCGAATTGGAACAGGCGCGCAAACGCCGATGACGACGGCGTTCCGACAACGAGGCTTTGCAGGATGCCGAGGTTCGGATACGCCTGCATGATGCGCACGAGGCGGACAATGGCGTCACCCGTCATCAGGCTGTCGGCGTCGAGCGGCAACATCAGTTCGAAGTCATTGCCCCAGCGCTGGCAAAAATCGCGGACATTACCGGCTTTAAAACCCGTGTTCTCTGTGCGGCGGCGAAACACAATGCGGTCGCGATCTGGATCGGTCTTTCGCCACGCCGCGACGGCTTCGTCCTCAGCTGCGACGACGTCAGCGCGGTCCGTATCGCTCAAAACGAAATATGAAAAACGAACGCCCTCGCCGGTTCTATCGAGGCTGGCCTTGACGGTTTGCAATCGAAGCAGTGCGCGGCCCGGATCTTCGTTGCGCAACGTCATCAGCACGGCGGTTTTGAGGGCGAGGGGCGTCGCCTTGTCGCCAGCGTCGAGAAACGGCGCAACCTCGGCAAGTCCATTGGCGCGGCCGTGCAACATTGTCAGCCCGATGACTGCGTTCCAGAACCCGAGCACCGGCCACGGCAGGCCAATGGCGAAGCAAACCAGCAAGACACAATCGACGAATGTCCAACCGCCCGCCGAAAGGATCGCGGCGGCCCAGCCAAGCATCCCGGCCCACGTCGCGACGTTCAAGGTTAAGACCAGCAGGCGGCGGCGGGTCAGCGTCGCCGTTGCTTGCAACCCCGCCGGTGTCGTAAGGCTGTCGCGCGAGGGCGCAGCCTGAGACGGCACGTTGATGGTATCGAGTTGCTCGCGCATCAGTGGAACACATCACCTCACATGACGGACCGGCGAAACAGCGACGAAGCAGCCATTGCGATGTCTCAGCGCCGCAGTCAGGGCCAGATCGTGGTGGCCCGGGCGTTGTGGTACGTCAAGCCCGGCCATGCAGAACTCCGCACCGAACGCCTCGGCCCCGTCCAGCCCGGTGCGGCGCGCGTTGCAACACACTACTCAGGCTTCAGCCGCGGCACCGAACGCATCGTCGCCAACGGAGACGTACCGCAAAGAGAATGGCAGCGCATGCGCGCGCCGATGCAGGCGGGTGAGTTTTCATTTCCCGTCAAATACGGTTATTCGGCGACGGGCATCGTGACGGCTGGCCCCGACGCACTGATCGGCCGGCACGTTTTTGCCTTGCATCCGCATCAGGACCATTTTCAGGTTGCAACAGACATGTTGCATCCCATACCCGACGGCATTCCGATTAAGCGCGCCACACTCGCCGCCAATATGGAAACAGCACTGAACGCGCATTGGGATGCCGCAACGGGCCTTGGCGATAAGGTGCTCGTCGTCGGCGCGGGCGCGGTTGGGTTTCTGGTCGCGCATCTCGCCAAACGCATCGCCGGGACGCAGGTCGCGATCACCGATACCGACAGCGCCAAAGCCGCCATCGCGGGACGTCTCGGCTTGAAATTTTTCGCAAGCACCGAAGCTCCAAAGGACAACGCCATTGTGTTCCACACGAGCGCAACGGCAGCCGGTCTCGACACGGCCATCGAGGCCTGCGCCTTCGAAGGCCGCGTCGTTGAGATGAGCTGGTATGGCGCTTCCCCCGTGTCCGTGCATCTCGGCGCTGCGTTCCACAGCCGCCGCTTGACGCTTGTATCGTCGCAGGTCGGCCACGTCGCGCCAAGGCGCCGCGCCGGCACAACGCACAAAGACCGTCTGACGATGGCGTTAAGCCTGCTCGATGACCCAGCACTCGACGCCCTCGTTTCTGACGAAATTGCGTTCGATGACGTGGCGGCACGTCTACCGCAGATTCTCAACGGCTCAACAGGCGGGCTCGCGCCTGTCATCCGCTACACGCAAATTTAAGGAAACCCTGCCCGCATGTTTTCTGTCGAGGTCCGCGACCGCATCATGGTTGCCCATTCGCTGCCCGACCCATTTTTCGGGCCGGCAGCGAACATGCATGGTGCAACCTTTGTGGTCGATGTTGCGTTCTTGCGTGAGACGCTGAACGCGCACAACGTCGTCGTCGATATCGGCGCGGCGCTGGCCGTGCTGGCTAATACCCTGAAACCGCTGAGCTACCAGAACCTCGACGCTTTACCGCAATTCAAGGGCGTGCTGACAACGACCGAGTTTCTCTGCAAGCATATCTTCGATTTGATCGCCGCGGCCGTGCGGTTAGGCGCGCTTGGCGCCGACGGCAAGGCGCTTGCCCGCCTGCGCGTGACGCTGATCGAAACCGATCTGGCGCGCGCAAGTTATGAGGGACCGCTGAATGGCTGAGGCGTTGTTTGCAATTCCCGGCGATTTGCGAAGCCCGACGGGGGGCTACGAATACGACCGCCGCGTCATTGAACAGCTGCCAGCGTTCGGCGTCAACGTGCGCCACGTGCCTCTGCCGGGATCATTTCCGAATCCGAATGCAAAAGATGTGACTGAAACCGCCCGCCTGCTGACTGCCCCACGCGGTGCGGCGACGCTGCTGGTAGACGGCCTTGCATATGGCGCGTTCCCGCAACCGCTGCTCGATACTCTTTCGGGCCGCATCATCGCCCTCGTGCATCATCCGCTGTTTCTCGAAACCGGCTTGCCGCATGCCCGCAAAGTCGAATTGAAAGCGGGCGAAGAGCGCGCGCTTCAGCGGGCCGATCATGTCATCGTCACAAGCCGTGCGACGGCGCGCATTCTGATCGGCAACATGGACCTCGATCGCGAGAAAGTCACGGTCGCGGAACCCGGCACCGATCCAGCACAACGCGCCACCGGCACTGGCGCGCCGCTGCACATTCTCGCCGTCGGTGCCGTGCTGCCGCGCAAGGGTTACGATCTCCTTGTCGAGGCTCTATCGAAGCTTGGAGACTTGGATTGGCGCCTGACGATCGCTGGCGCGCTCGACCGCCACCCGCACGCCGTCGATATGCTGCGCGACGCGATCGCGGCTCATAAGCTCGACGATCGCGTAACGCTCGCCGGCAAGGTCGTCCCGGCGACGCTCGAACGATTTTATGAAAGCGCCGACCTGTTTGTCTCGGCGTCGCTGTTTGAGGGCTACGGCATGGTGCTGGCGGAGGCCATGGCACGCGGGTTGCCCATCGTCACGGCGACGGGCGGCGCCGCGGGCGACACGGCGGGGCAGGCGGCGGCTCTGCACGTCGAAGCCGGCAACGTTACTGAGCTTTCAGCCGCGCTGCGCCGCGCATTGTCGGACAAGAAACTGCGCGACGAGCTTGCGGATGCCGCCTGGGAAGCCGGACGCACGCTGCCAACCTGGCACGAGACTGCGCGCCGCATCGCGGCCGTGATCCTGGGGCTCCGGCCGTGAACACCTTTTCGCCCGAGTGGCTGAAACTGCGCGAAGGCGCTGACGCCCGCGCCCGCAACAGCGAGATCGCGGCGGCCGTAGCGGGACGATTTGCATTGCGTGAAAACATCAGCGTCGTCGATCTCGGCGCCGGAACTGGCTCAAATCTTCGTGCGACGTCGGCGCTGCTACCAAATCAGCAAAGCTGGACGCTGGTTGATCGCGATGCGGCACTATTGCAGGCGGCGCGCGGCGCATTGAGCGCCTGGGCTGACACCGCGCGCGACGACAACGGGACGCTGCACCTGACCAAAGACCGCGCGACAATCGACGTGACTTTCAAAACCTGCGATCTGGCACACGATCTTGAAACAGCCCTTGGCCCCTCGCCCGGCCTCGTCACGGCGTCAGCGCTGTTCGATCTGGTTTCAGTGGCATTCATCCGCGACTTCGGCAAAGCCGTCGCCAGCCGCCGCACGGCGTTCTACGCCGTATTGACCTACAATGGCGTGCAGCGCTGGAGCCCGCACCGGCCGGCAGACAACCAAATGACGAGTGCTTTCCACACCCATCAAATGCGCGACAAGGGATTCGGTCCCGCCGCTGGGCCCGTTGCCGCCGCCCACCTTGCCGATCAGTTCCGGCTCGAAGGCTACAGCGTGATCGAGGGCGAAAGCCCCTGGCGGCTCGAACGCAATGACCGCATGTTGATCGAGGAGCTGTCTCGGGGCCATGCCATGGCCGTTGCCGAAACTGGCAGCGTCGATACAAAGACAATCGAAAGTTGGATCAAGGTCACCAGAACCGGCGCCGACGTCGGGCATACCGACATTTTCGCCGTGCCGGCTTAGGCCGGCATCTTCGACGTGCTCGCCTAGTTTCTGACTATGCCACGTTAGTCTTCTTCGGCAGCATGCGCTCGACGACGCGATCCTTGCGCACAAACTTGTGGTAGACCGCCGCACCAATGTGCAGCACAACAAGCGCAAACAGGATCTGCCCCGCCAGTTCGTGATAACCAAAAATCACTTCCGCAAATTTTTCGTCCTTTTCCGTGATGGCTAGCAGTGGAATGCCGAACACATCGAGTGCGCCGTAATAGGAAACTCCGATATAGCCGCCGATCGGAACGGCGATCAGCAGCAGATAGATCGACCAGTGGACGAGATGACTGATGCCGGTCATGGCGGCTGGAACCGATGGGTCCGAGCGCGGCGCGCCATGCGTCAGCCGGTAGACGAGACGTGCCAACACCAACAACAGAATCGTAATGCCGATCGCCTTATGTGACGAATAGAGCCCGTTGGTCACGCCGTCCCAAACACCTTTGACGGCCTCGCCCTTGTCGTTAACTCCCATCATTTCATAACCGCGATAGGTCATGTAAAGGCCGATTGGAAATTGCAGCAGGATCAGAAACGCGACGCCCCAGTGAAATTTTCGCGCCGTGCTCGAATAGGTCGGCAGGTCGTGTGCTGGATCTTGAGCCATGACGTTCAACCTCGATCTCTGGTCCTCAGATCACAATCGAACACCACGTCGCCATCGTCAAGCACATGCACGCGCGTTACTGGCCGGAAGGCCTCGTCAAGGCCGCGAATGGGCGTCAGCGACAACCCAGTCGTGCCTGAGCCGAGAATAATCGGCGCGACGAGAACATGCAGCCGGTCGACAACGCCCGCATCGATGAACGACGAGACGGTCGTTGCCCCGCCCTCAATCAGAATTCTGCGCAAGCCGCGCGCAAACAGCGCCGCAACGATTTCTGCCGGGGCCATGAGTTGACCCGTGGGCGCCACGACGATGGCATCAGCACCGGGCGGCACCGGCCCGTCGTGCGATTGAACGACGAAGCATTTTGAACCGTTGTCCGCGAGACAGCGCGCCGCGTGTGACAAGCGCCCATTCGGATCGATGACGACGCGGGCCGGATGCGGACCTAAGACGCGGCGCACCGTCAACAGTGGGTCATCGGCGATGACCGTGCCGATCCCGACGACGACCGCATCGACGTTGGCCCTAATGCGATGCAGGTGATCGAGCGCGCAATCGCGGTTGATCCAGCGCGACGCCCCCGTCGGCGTCGCAATGCGCCCGTCGAGCGATTGGCCGAGCTGGGCGATGACGTAGGGCCGGCTTGGCGACGCTTCGATCAGCGGCGCAAGAATATCGCCATGTTCCGCCACGGTGCGAACGCTTCGGTGCGACAGAGAGTGCGCCGTCATGAGCTGAACTGCCGTGTTAGTGTCTGGCTCGTCGTATCTGGCGCGGCGCGGGTTTGCGGTCACGCCGCAGCCGCCGCGAAATTGGCCCAACCGAAGGACGCGCATGAGTTCCTCGTCTATTCGTTTCCCGGGGCCGGAACAAGGCGGTCTTGGCGGCGGCCTTCGGGGGATGGCGGGCAATCCGCGCGCCTTTACGCTTTTTACACTTGGCGCCGCCTGGGCTGTGCTGGCCTGGCCGTGGCTGTCGGGCCGCGTCACGATACCGTGGGACGCGAAAGCGCAATTCCTGCCGCAACTGCAGTTCCTCGCCCGGTCCTTCGCCGATGGGCAAAGCCCGTTCTGGGCGCCAGGTGTGTTTGCCGGGCACCCGCAAATCGCCGATCCGCAATCGCTGATATTTTCCCCGCCTTACCTGCTGCTGGCGTGGTTCGATCCCGCACCAACGGCGTGGGCCGCCGATGTAACGCTTTTTGTGTTGCTGCTATTCAGTGCTGCTATCATGCTGATCTGGCTGACGGACAAGGGCTGGCACCCGGCAGCGGCGTTGATCGCTGCTTTAAGCTTCGCGTTCGGCGCGGCGATGGCGTGGCGCGTGCAGCATATTGGCCAAGTCATGAGCCTCGCTTACTTGCCTGTCGTGCTGCTGTGCCTCGACCGGGCGCTGTCGCGGCGGTCTCTGATATATGGCGCGGCGGCGGGCATCGCAGCTGGTTTTCTCGTACTCGGGCGCGATCAGGTGGCGCTGCTGTCGATCTATTTTCTCATCGCCTATGTCGCATCCGTGTGGTGGCAAGCGCAGCCACGCGCCGCGTTCGCACGGTCTTCATTTGCGCCGCTCACTGTGGCAAGCGCCGCCGGCCTGGCGGTCATTACGATCCCGGTTCTTTTGACGGCCCTCGTCGCTGCTGACTCAAACCGGCCCTCGATCGATCTCGAAGGCGCCGGGCGCGGCTCGCTGCATCCGGCACATCTGCTCACCGCGCTCGCGCCCGACGTGTTCGGCTCGTCCGGCGTAATCGGCGAATACTGGGGCCCGCCGAGTGGGCGATGGGGCGATACCGGCCTCTATCTGGCGCAGAACATGGGGCAACTCTACATCGGCGCACTGCCCGCGCTGGCGCTGATCTGGGCGGCGTTCGCCGGCGTGCTATGGCGGCGCGAGGTGCGCGTCATGACGCTGTCGCTCGGCGTCGCGCTGCTCTACGCGCTCGGCTGGTACACGCCGGTCTTCGCGCTGTTTCATTCCATCGTTCCCGGTGTCGATCTTTACCGCCGCCCAGCGGACGCCGTGTTCCTGATCGGTTTTCTCACGAGCGTGCTTGCCGGCTATGCCGTGCATTGCTGGTTGTTGGAGCCCCTGCGGCCGCTACCCCCGTGGCGGCGCGCGGGAATGGTCGCACTGCCGGTTGCGGCTTTCGCGCTAATGATCGCGCACGCGGTCAAATTGCAAAAACTTGATGTCGCATGGCCGTACATCGCCATACCGGTTTGCCTTTTTATCGCGGCCGCGTTTGTGCTCGCTGCCTTCCACCGCAGCGGCAACACGATCGCTGTGTCCGCGCTCGCGGCCGCGTTCATGGCCGGCGATCTGGCGCTCTCAAACGGCCCCGGCGGCGCGACCGCGCTACCGCCTGCCCTGTTCGACGTGCTCGATCCGGCAACGCAAAACGAGACGATCGCGCTGCTCAAACAAAAAACCAACGAGGCGCGCGACGCCACACGCCGCGACCGCGTCGAGGTCGTTGGCTTCGGTTTTCACTGGCCGAATGCCAGCCTGACGCACGGCCTTGAATCGACGCTTGGGTACAATCCGCTGCGGCTCGGGCACTTCACCCGCGCGACCGGCGCCGGCGATACGGTTGGCTTGCCGGACCAGAAAGGCTTTTCAGCCCTGATGCCGTCGTATCGCTCGCGCCTCGCCGATCTACTCGGCCTGCGCTACATCGCAACCAGCGTGCTAATCGAGCAAATCGACAAGAACTTGAACCCCGGTGACGTGACACTCATCGCTAAGACTGCGGACGGATTCGTCTACGAAAACCCCCGCGCCCTGCCGCGCGTTCTGTTCGCCGGCCAAAGCCTGAAAGCCGATTTCGAGGCGCTACTTGAGACTGGAAAGTGGCCTGACTTCGATCCAGCCCGCACGGTGCTTCTGGAACAAGCGGCAAGCGGCGGCGCAGATCGCAGCGGCAGCGCCCGCATCATCACATACGCAAATACCGAAATCGCCGTCGAGGCCGAAAGCGCTGACGGCGGCTTCGTGGTGCTGAACGACATCTGGCAGCCCTGGTGGTTTGCGACCATCGACGGCAAACCGGCGGCCCTGCTCCGCGCCAACGTGCTGTTCCGCGCCGTCGCGGTGCCGCGCGGCAAGCACACGATAGCGTTCACATTCTCACCGCTTCGCGGCGCACTGAAACAGTTGGGATGGACCCCTGCCGAATAATCGCGCTTGCGCTTGTCATATGCGCACGCAATGACACGCCCCTCAGCTTTGCATAGAGCCGATATGCCCGCCGGAAACATGAACCTCATCGACATCTACAAGCGGTCCCTCGCCCTGCTCTCGGGCGAAAAGGCGCTTGCCGTCTCGCTGGCACTCGCGGGCGTCGTCATCGCCGCCATCCAACTTGCAGAACCCGTCCTGTTCGGCCGCATCGTCGACGCGCTGAGCAAGGGAACAAGTGTTTTCGGCCTGATCGCGCTGTGGGCCGCTCTCGGCCTATTCGGCATTCTCGCCGGCGTTGTCGTCGCGACCTACTCCGACCGGCTCGCGCACCGGCAGAAAATGAAACACCTCTCCGACGTGTTCGAGCGCGCCATGGCGCTGCCGCACAGCTACCACGCGGAACGCGGCTCGGGCGCTGTCATCCGCACGATCCTCTCCGGCACCGCCTCGCTGTTCTGGCTGTGGCTCGGCGCACTGCGCGATCAGTTGACGGCGCTATTTGGGATTCTGCTGCTGATCCCGACCGCGATCCATATGGACAGCCGCATGGCGATCATCCTGTTCGGCCTTGCCGCCGCTTACACGCTTTTGAACGTCATCGTCATGCGCAAGACGTCGTCGGGGCAGGCGGCGGTCGAGGGTTATGAGGCGGCACTGTCCGGCCGGGTCGTCGATGTTATTGGCAATGTCACGGTGGTGCAAAGCTATGCCCGGCTTGCGTTTGAGGCCAGCGCGCTCCGCGATATCATGCGCGATCTTCTCAATGCCCAATATCCGGTGCTGACGTGGTGGGGCGTGCTGGCTGTCCTGCAGCGCGCGGCAGGCACGCTAACGTTCGTGACGATCTTTATCGCTGGCGCCTATCTGGCGCAGAAGGGCGAACTCAGCGTTGGCCAGATCGTCTCATTCGTCGCGTTCGCAACGCTTCTTATCGGCAAGCTCGACCAGCTGTCGGGCTTTGTCGTGCGCATTCACCAGCAGGCGCCGATGCTGCGCAACCTATTCGCGTTGATGGACGAAGCGGTCGCGGTCGCCGACAGCGCCAACGCCAAGCCGCTTGATGCGGTCAAAGGCGCGGTGCGGTTTGAAAACGTCAGTTTTCGATACGGTGCCGGCCCGCAGGGCGTTTACGATCTGTCGTTCGAAGCCAAGGCCGGCGAGACGATTGCGCTCGTCGGGCCGACAGGCTCGGGCAAATCGACGTCGATCGCGCTGTTGCAGCGTTTCCGCGCACCCGACAAGGGCCGCATTCTGATCGACGGCCAGGATATCGCAGACGCAACGATGCTGTCGCTGCGCCAATCGATCGCCGTCGTGTTCCAGGACGCAGGCCTCTTCAACCGCTCCATCGGCGACAACATCCGCATTGGAAAGCCGGACGCGTCACAGGCCGAGATCGAGCACGCCGCCACGCTCGCCGAAGCGCACACCTTCATCTCGCACAAGCCCGGCGGCTATGACTTCATGATCGGCGAGCGCGGCGCGTCGCTGTCGGGCGGTGAGCGCCAGCGCCTCGCTATTACGCGGGCGATTTTGAAGGACGCGCCGATCCTGATCCTCGACGAAGCAACGAGCGCGCTCGACGCCGAGACAGAAGCCAAGATCAAACGCGCGCTTGATACCTTGCGCGAAGGCCGCACGACGTTCGTCATCGCCCACCGGCTCTCGACGGTGGCGGACGCCGATCAAATTTTGGTTCTCGACCAGGGCCGCATCGTCGAGCGCGGCACCTTCCGCGCCCTCGCCGAGGGCACCGGCCTCTTCGCCCGCCTCGTCGCCGAAGGCGGCTTCACGGTCCCGAAGACGACGGAGCATGTGGAGCAGGTGGAGTGAGGGGGAGGGGTGGGAGTGGCCTCAGCCAATATTGTCATCCCGGCCGGAGATGCGTGAAGCGCGTCGCAGAGCTGGGTCAATACTTCTTCGCCAGCCCGGCTTGCTTCAAAACCTCATTGGCCGTGTGGCGCGATTTGATTTTTCCATCGACCACAAAATGCCGGCCGTTGACCGGGCTCTTCCAAATTTCGTGGTCGCCTTTGCCTTGGCGCAAAAAGAAACACCCCGCGGCGCGCAGGGTGTCTCTGACATCTTTCTCATATGTCGGCATCAGTTGAACGCTGGATTGCGCACACGCGACAAATCTTCAGCCATGATGTGGACAGGAATTTCGGACCCGGCGAAAGAGCCGCCGTTGAGCACTAGAAGTTCCTCGACCATCGTGAGAACTTTCGTGCGCAACTCCTCGAGCGTGCCGGCCTCTGTTGCGAGACCTTCGATGTCGGAACTCGTTGCCACCCAGACGCTGGCCTCGT
>JANNSR010000184.1:0-6175 GCA_031402935.1 Hyphomicrobium sp.
CCGGGGTTCTTGAACATCACGTTCAAGCCGGAAGTCTGGCACGGCCTGGTGCGCGCGATCCTGAAAAACGGCACCACGTTCGGCGCCGGTTCCGTTGCCGGACATCCGAAACTCAATCTCGAATACGTTTCGGCCAACCCCACGGGGCCGATGCACGTCGGCCATTGCCGCGGCGCCGTGTTTGGCGATGCGCTGGCGAACCTGCTTTCGTTCGCCGGGTACGACGTCACGCGCGAGTACTACATCAACGATGCCGGGGGGCAGGTCGATGTGCTGGCACGCTCGGCTTTCCTCAGATACCGCGAAGCGCTGGGTGAGGACATCGGAGCCATCCCCGAGGGGCTCTATCCGGGCGACTACCTGAAGCCCGTTGGCGATGCGCTTGCGAAAGAACACGGCAAGAAGCTTCACAACTTGCAGGAAGCCGAATGGCTGCCGCTTGTGCGGTCGTTTGCCATCGATCGCATGATGGACATGATCCGCGACGACCTCGTGGCCTTGAACATCAAGCACGATGTGTTTTTCTCGGAAGCGTCGCTGACGCGCGGGGGGAAGGACCAAGTCAAAGCCGCGGTCGATGCCTTGCGCAAAAGAGGACTGATCTACGAAGGCACGCTCGAAAAGCCCAAAGGCCACGACGCCGCCGAGTGGGAAGACCGGACCCAGACGTTGTTCAAATCGACCGCGTTCGGGGACGATGAAGACCGCGCCATTCAGAAGTCGGACGGAAGCTACACTTACTTTGCCGGCGACATTGCCTATCACTTCGACAAGCTGCAACGCGGCTTCCTGCACATGGTCAACGTCTTCGGCGCCGACCACGTTGGCTACATCCCGCGCATGAAGGCGGCGGTGGCGGCGCTGTCGGACAACAAGGCCGATCTCGACATCAAGGTCGTGCAGCTTGTGAAACTGTTCAAAGGCGGCGAGCCGTTCAAGATGTCGAAGCGGGCGGGCACCTTCGTGACGCTGCGCGATGTCGTCGACGAGGTCGGCCGCGACCCCGTGCGCTTCATGATGCTGTACCGGAAAAACAACGAGCAGCTCGACTTCGACTTTGCCAAGGTGACGGAACAATCGAAGGACAATGCGGTCTTTTACGTCCAGTACGCGCACGCCCGCGCGGCGTCCATTTTCCGCAACGCGGCCGAGCAGATGTCAGGCCTCAATCTGAGCCTAAAAGCGCTCGAAAGGGCTGAACTTTCAGGGCTTAGCGACGCCGGCGAGCTTGATCTGATCCGCAAGCTTGGTGCCTTCCCGCGGCTGGTCGAGGGGGCAGCCAAGGCGCATGAGCCGCACCGTATCGCGTTCTATCTTTACGATCTTAGCAGCGCGCTCCACAGCCAATGGACGCGAGGCAATGATTCGCCACATTTGAGATTTATTCAATCAAATGACGGGGTTGCGACTTCCGCACGTCTAGCGCTGATTGCCGCGACAAAGACGGTGATAACTTCAGGCCTGAAGATCCTCGGCGTCGAGGCGCCTGACGCAATGCGCTAGAGTCGTGATTCTGTGGAGTATAAGGGCGCCCGCGGCGTCGAGTGACGAGGGGTTTTGACGATGTCTCCGCTGAACACTTTTGCAGCTCAGCTTGGTCGCGCTGCGGCTCGCCCTAACGCACAACAGGCCGCGCCACAGGATCAATCGCAGCAGCCCGCTTGGGGTCAACAGGGGCAACCGCAATCTGCCGCGCCGCAGTCTGCCGCGCCGCAGTGGGGCCAGCCGCAAGCGCCCCAGGCAGGCTATGGCCAACAGGGCTTCGCGCAGCAGAGTTATGGGCAGCCGCAAGACTATCACGCGGCTCAGGGCGCGCCTTACGGCGCCGGTCACGCGCCGCAGGCCGATCCTTATGCTCCGCAGTTTGAATCTTACGCCGCCGCCGCCGCGACGCCGCGCGCCAATCAGCAAGGCTATCAGCCGCAGCAGCAATATGCGCCGGCACAAAATTGGCAGCCGCAGCAGACCGATCAGCGCGGCCCAGATACCAGAGCATATGACGTCGGCGCGTACATGACGCAGGCTCAGGCCGCCGCCGCACAGGCAAGCGCTGCCTACCGCCAGCAGCATGAGCCCGATCCGTCGTTGCACGACTGGCAACAGCATCAGGGACACAACCAGGGCCACGACAATATGGGTTTTGCCCAGGCTGCAGGCGGCGAACTCGATCCCAACTATGGCGAAGAAGAAGCCGAGTATGACGCCGAAGACGCGCCGCGCGGGCGCCGTTCGCTGATGATGGCGGCCGCACTCGCTGGCGCCATTTTTGTCGGCGGCGGTCTGGCCTACGGCTACAAGAACTTCCTGAGCGGTCCGTCCTCGGGTGAACCGCCGGTCGTGAAAAGCGCGTCGTCGCCGTCGAAAATCAAACCGGCAGATGCCGGCGGCAAGCAGTTCGCGCATTCCGACAGCAAGATCATGGGCCGTCTTGGCGACGGCGCGGCTGGCGCTGCAGCGGCGGCATCGACTGCCGCCTCAGCCGGCGAGACAGACGCCAACGGCACGCGCAAAGTTGCAACGCTGGTCGTCGGCCGCGATGGCAGCATCCAGGCGCCGCCAGCCTCTGAGGCGGTCGCGCCTGCAGCGGGCGATGTTGCCGTGCCGGGCATGACGGTCGTCGATGTGCTTGGTGGTTCGAAGGTACAATCCGCCGCTGCTGCGGTCGCAACCGCCGCAAATGAAACAGCCGCTGCCGTTCAGGCGGCTCCGCAGGTTCCGCAACAGGCGGCCCAGAAACTGGTCGTGGCGCCGCCGGCCGCAGCGCAGAAGCCGGTGACGGTCGCCAAGGCCGTGTCTGCCGCTGCTCCTGTAGCGGCGGCACCGGCATCGACCGGCAGCATAGACGGGGAGGCCGCCGCGCCAGTCGCGCCCGCGCCGCCTAAAAAGGTCAAGAAGGTCGCCGCCGCGCCAGCTGCAACGGCGACGGATGCAACGGCAGCCCCCGCCCCGGCGTCGGTTGCGACGACGGGCGGTGGGTCAAATGGCTATGTCGCCGTTCTTGCTTCCGTGCCGCAGTCGGGTTCAAGCCGTATGGACGCTTTGAAAAAATTTGCCGACATGCAGCAAAAGTACAGCTCCGCGCTGTCGGGGAAAACGCCCGATGTGGCAGAGGCCAACCTCGGCGCCAAGGGCGCCTATCACCGCCTCGTTGTCGGCCCGCCGGGATCGCGCGAGCAGGCCAGTTCGCTGTGCACGCAGCTCAAGACCCAGGGTTATGCCGATTGCTGGGTGACGTCGTACTGATGACGGGCTGCTTGTTTTGGCGGAACGACCGAACGGCCGGCATCGCTTGTGCCGGCCTTTTGCGTTTTGCAGCCGCAGCATTGAGCGCTAAAAGCCAAGCATGACCGCGGCCCTCATCACCGGACTTGCCGGCACCAAGCTCGCGAAGGACGAACGCGCGTATCTGTCGGAGGTGAAGCCCGCCGGCGTCATCCTGTTCCGCCGTAACGTTACCGACCCGGCTTTGATCGCGCGATTGATCGAAGATGTGCGCCAGGCCACTGGCGGCGACATCCTGATCCTCGTCGATCAGGAGGGCGGACGCGTGCAGCGTTTGAAACCACCGCTCGCACGCGACCTTCCCCCTGGGGCTGCCTACGCACGTCTCTACGGCCACGATCCCGAGCGGGCGAAATCGGCGGCTTTTCTCATTGCGCGCCTGGCGGCGGAAGAGTTGCGCGGCTACGGCTTCACGATGAACTGCGCGCCCGTGGTCGATGTGCCGGTTCAGGGTGCCCACGACATCATCGGCGACCGCGCCTATGGCAGCGATCCGGCGCAAATCATCGCGCTCGCGCGCGAAGTTGCGAACGGCTACATGGCCGGCGGCGTCGTGCCGGTGATCAAGCACATTCCGGGGCACGGCCGCGCCACTGCCGACAGCCATTTCGATCTCCCAGTCGTTGCGACGACGCACGCGGTGCTAAGCAAATCCGATTTCGCGCCGTTCAAGGCCTTGAGCGATCTCCCGGCCGCCATGACCGCGCATGTGGTTTTTTCGGCACTCGATCCGGCTTATCCGGCCAGCACATCGGTCAAAGTCACGCGCGACATCATTCGCGGCGAAATAGGCTTCGACGGCCTATTGATGAGCGACGATCTGAGCATGAGGGCGCTCAAGGGCCCGATGCGAACGCGCGCCGAGGACGTCATCCGCGCTGGGTCGGACGTCGCGCTTCACTGCAATGGCGATATGCGCGAAATGCGTGCCGCCGCCGAGGGCGTGCCACCGCTCGCAGGCAGGGCCAAAGAGCGATTCGCAGTGGCCATCGCGGTAAGCCAAGCGATTCTCCCCTTCGATCGCGAGGCTGCGGCCGGTCATTTAGCAAGTCTGATGGCGCCCAAGACTCTCACCGCCTGAATCAGTGTAGCTTCCAAAGCCATGACCTCCGAACCACATACAAGCCAAGCGTCTGACGCGGCCGGCTGGGAAGCCCCCGGCATCGACGATTTGCCGGCGCGCGGGGATGCCTTCGTCGTCGATGTCGATGGCTTCGAGGGCCCGCTCGATTTGTTGTTGGCATTGGCGCGCACACACAAGGTCGATATCGCCAAGGTGTCGATTTTAGCGCTGGTCGATCAGTATTTGCAGTTCATCACTGAGGCCCAAAAGCTCAAGATCGAGATCGCCGCCGACTATCTCGTCATGGCGGCGTGGCTGGCCTATTTGAAATCGCGCCTGTTGCTGCCGCGCGACAAGGAAGACCCCGACACGGCGTCGGCCGAAGATCTGGCGCAGCGCTTGGCGTTCCGGCTGATGCGGCTTGATGCCATGCGCAACGCCGTGGCGCAGTTGATGACCAAAAAGCGCCTGGGGCGCGATGTGTTCGCGCGCGGCCGGCCCGAGTCGGTGACGACGACGCGCGACACGACCTACACGGCGGAAGTCTACGATCTGCTCAAGGCCTATGCCGAGCAGCGGAAGCGCACGGTCCGCGTCGTCCACGTCATAAAGGCGCGCCGGGTCTGGTCGATTAAGGACGCGCGCCAGCGGCTCGAAAAGCTGGTCGGCAAATCGGGCGGCGACTGGACCCAGCTCGATATGTTCCTGGAGCAGTATTTGCCAATCGGAGACGAACAGCGCTCGGCGATCGCGAGTTCGTTCGGCGCCGCACTTGAAATGGCGCGCGAGGGCCTTGTCGAGATGCGCCAGGACGAGCCGTTCGCGCCGATCTACATGCGCAAGAAGGAGACGGGTGCGGCCTGGGAACGCATCGGTTGAGTTGGGGCGTTTCGATCTATACTGGGGGGCTTTGAGGCTAATGGTACCGCCGAGATTAACACTGGTGTCGGATAACTCGCGTGAGATGGACGATGATGCGTCCGGCAAGACGTCTGAGGGCCGTGGCGCCACTCAGGCGGCGCCGTCCTATGCCGATCCCGAGGCAGCGGTCGATCATCTGACCGAGCGAGCGCGGCGCGACAAAATCCGCAAGCTCGAAGCTTTGCTGTTTGCAGCAAGCGAACCGCTCGATGCCAAGTTGCTCGCCCGCCACATTGAAGATGGTGACGACGTCACGGCGCTGCTGGCCCAATTGCAGCAGGAATATCACGATCGCGGCGTGTCGCTGGTAAAGGTCGCCGGCAAGTGGATGTTCCGCACGGCGGACGATCTGTCGTATCTTCTCGAACGCCAGCAGAAAGAAGACCGCAAGCTGTCCAAGGCGGCGCTCGAAACGCTGGCGATCATCGCCTATCACCAGCCTGTTACGCGCGCCGAGATCGAGGAAATTCGCGGCGTCACGACGTCGAAAGGAACGCTGGACGTGCTGCTGGAGACCGGTTGGATACGACCGCGCGGACGGCGCCGTGCCCCCGGCAAACCACTGACGTTCGGCACCACACCGGCGTTCCTCGAGCATTTCGGGCTGGATGCCGTGCAGGATCTGCCGGGTTTGGCCGAGCTGAAGGCAGCCGGGCTGCTCGACGGCAATCTGCCACCAGACTTCCGCGTGCCCGAGCCCAGGGATGTCGCGGCGCTGATGCCGGACGAGTTGCCGCTCGATGACGGTGAGCTGGCGCAGGCCGAGCTCGATCTGGTCGATGCCGATGCCGAAGCCGCCACGTTGGACACGGTCGCAGACGAAGGCGACGAGGCCGAGGCGCCCAAGGCGTGAGGGCTGACGCGCAACGCGTATCGAGGTAGCCGTGGGTCTGGCGGGATGGCTGAAAC
>JANNSR010000185.1:0-13202 GCA_031402935.1 Hyphomicrobium sp.
GGCAATGTGCGCCAGCACGCGTAATTCGATCTGGGAATAATCCGCCGAGACGAGTTGCATGCCGCTGCCCGCGATGAACGCGGTGCGGATTTCGCGGCCCTCTTTGGTGCGGATCGGAATGTTCTGCAAATTCGGTTCCGAAGATGCGAGGCGCCCGGTTGTCGTCGAGGCAAGTGCATAGCTCGTGTGAATGCGCCCCGTGTCGTCGATATACTCAGGCAGCGCGTCGGTGTAGGTCGACTTGAGCTTCGTCATCTGACGCCACTCGAGCATCGTGTTGATCAAACGGCGCGCGTCGTCGGGCAAGTCCTCGTTGGCCGCGAGATCGTCAAGCAATCCGGCGCGCGTTTCCCATTGCCCGCTTTTGGTCTTCTTGCCGCCCGGCAGCTTCAGATTGTCGAACAGGAATTCGCCAAGCTGTTTGGGCGACGCCAGATTGAACTTGTGCCCGGCGAGCCCGTAGATCTCCTCTTCCAGCCGCGCGGCACGTTGCGCGAACGTGCTCGACAGGCGCGAGAGGATGGCACGATCAACCAGAATTCCGGCCCGCTCCATCGCGACGACGACAGGCACGAGCGGTCGCTCGAGTGTTTCGTAGACCGTGGTCATGCGCTCTGGGACCAGCCGCGGCTTTAGTTTCATCCACAGCCGTAGCGTGATGTCGGCATCTTCCGCCGCATACGCCGTCGCCGTGTCGATTGGCACGCCCGCGAAAGATTTGTCAGCTTTCTTGGCGCCCGGCGCGTGCTCGATGACGTTCGAGAACGGAATGCAGGTATGACCAAGGTGACGCTCGGACAAATCATCCATGCCGTGGCCGCCGCGTCCGCCGTCGAGTGCGTACGACAGCAGCATCGTGTCGTCGATCGGGGAAATCGCAATGCCGTGCCGCGCCATCACCAGCATGTCGTATTTAATGTTCTGGCCGATTTTCAGTACGCTCGCGTCTTCGAGCAGCGGCTTCAGCAGCGCCACCGCTTCGCGAACGGGGATCTGGTTTGGCGCTAAGCCGCCGCCGCCGAACAGATCACTTGCCCCTTCGCGATGGCCAAGCGGCACATAGCAGGCGCGGCCCGGCACTGTGCACAGCGAAAAGCCAACAAGTTCGGCCCGCATGCTATCGAGGCTCGAGGTCTCAGTATCGAAGGCAACGCGGCCGGCGTCTCGAGCGCCCGCAATCCACGTTTCAAGCGCCGCTGTCGTCGCCACCGTTTCGTAGTTGCTGCGATCGACCGGCACCTTGGCCAGCGCCGCCGCATGATAGGCGACGGCACTGGCCGGCGTCCCCGCGCCGCCCGGCGTTGATGCCGGCACACTTTCGCCCTGCGTGGCGGCCTTCGCAAGCGACGCCCCGACGGACACATCCAGCGGCGGCGGCGCTTCGACACCAAGACCTTCGGCAATGCGCTTGGTCAGCGAGTTGAATTCCATCAAACGCAGGAACGACAAGAGCGCACCCGGCTCGGGGTCGAGAACGCCGGCCCGGTCGATTGCAATATCCACCGGCACGTCAGTCTTCAACGTCACGAGCTCGCGGCTGATGCGCGCCTGATCGGCGAATTCGATCAGTTTCTCACGCCGCTTCGGTTGTTTGATTTCGCTCGCGCGCGCCAGCAGGCTATCGAGATCGCCGTATTCGTGGATCAACTCCGCCGCGGTCTTGATGCCGATGCCCGGCACGCCCGGCACGTTGTCGACGCTGTCGCCCGCGAGCGATTGCACGTCGATGACTTTCTCCGGCGGCACACCGAATTTCTCGATGACCTCATCGCGGCCGATGCGCTTGGCCTTCATGCCGTCGAACATCGTGACGCCCGGCCTGACGAGCTGCATCAAGTCTTTGTCGGACGAAACGATCGTCACATCTCCGCCGGCGTTCACGACGTCGCGCGCGTACGTCGCAATCAGATCGTCGGCCTCAAACCCGTCCAGTTCGATCGACGCGACGTTGAAGGCTTTGACGGCATCGCGGATCAACGGGAACTGCGGAATAAGTTCTTCCGGCGGCGGCGGGCGCTGCGCCTTGTATTCTGGATAGATGGCGTTGCGGAACGTCTCGCGGCCGGCATCGAAAATGACGGCGAGGTGCGTCGGCGCATCGGACGCTCTTGTTTCGCGCAGAAGTTTCCACAGCATGGCGCAGAACCCATGCACCGCGCCGACCGGCAAGCCGTCGGACGGGCGCGTCAACGGCGGCAGGGCGTGGAAGGCGCGGAAGATATAGCCCGAGCCGTCGATCAGGTAGACGTGGCTGCCTTTGATAACGGGCACCGGCTCGCCGTCCGGGACGGTCGAACCGCTGGCACTTTTGGCCGGTGGCATGGACGCTTTTTGGCTCATGGCGCTGGACTATAGGCAAAACTCGCGCCCAGGTCAGCCGACCATCTCCGTCTTCGGGTGCGCCACTCCCTTTGCTCGCTCAATTGCGGGCAGGTGCGGCTTGCCGAAGCCACAGGTCTGTTGCGATCGCGCCATATGCAGCGGGCGGTCCGTTGACTCTCCGTGTCCGGCATGGCTCAGTCCGGACGTTCAGCGGGGTCCGCATCCCGCCGGTTTTATGTTGTGTCAGTCTCGAGGGAGATTCCCATGTTCCAGCCATCCAAAATTGGCCTGACGGTGGCAGCCGTTATGATCGCGCTGGTTGCCGGCGCCGGCGATGCCGATGCCAAGAAGAAAAAGAAGTATTCGGCGCCGCGGTGCGTGGCGACGGTTGAAGGCGCAGCGTCCTCGACCGGCATCCTCGGCATGGGTACCGCCAAAGCGCGTGTCGACGCCCAGAGCAATTGGCAGGCAGCGGCTGCGTCCATTCATGGCGCCCGGTATTCAAACTTCTACAACGCTCAGGGCGTCCGCTGGGACTGCAAGAAGGGCGCGATCCTGCTCGCCAAGTGTGTCGTCACCGCCAAGCCCTGCCGGTACTGAGCTGCTCTCTAGCAGCGAACGGCTTCAATGATCATCGGGCGAGGGGGCACGCTTCCTCGCCTTTTTCGCGCGGCGATATTGGCGCATTTGCGGCTTGCCAGCGAATGCGGTATCACTCCCGCGATAAGCACCCGTAGCTCAGCTGGATAGAGTGCTGCCCTCCGAAGGCAGAGGCCGCAGGTTCGAATCCTGCCGGGTGCGCCACAGCTTGATATCAGGATGATTGCTCGCGATTCTTCGGACTGGGGCTCTTGCCGGAGCTTGCAGCCGGGTTGCGGCTCAATTTTTCGACAATCGCATCGAACACCAGTCGGACCCGCTTGCTGGTGTGCAATTCGCGATGCGTTACCAGCCAGACGGGCACCGGCGTTCCCGGCAGGTCAGGCAGCAGCCGCACTAGGCCCGGCATACGATCGGCGCACTCGCTGAGCATCATGCCGACACCGAGCCCCCGCCGCGTCATCTCCCAGAGAGCCACGGCGTTGGCCGAGACGATGCGGCATTGGTCCGCCGTTACGATGATGCCGGCTTTGCTCAAGTGCTCGACGAACCGCTCGACGGGCTCGAAACCCAACAGATCGACCTTGCCAAAGTCGGCAACCGTTTGCGGCAGTCCGTTTCTGGCAACCCAGGTGTGCGCCGCATAGAAGTGAGCCGTCATCTCGACGACGAGCCGGCTGATCAGCTCGGGCTCCGAGGGACGCACGTGGCGAATGGCGATGTCGGCCTCGCGTCGCCGCAAGTCGCTGAGCGAGTCGGTGGCGACCACGACAATGGTCATTTGAGGCGCCAACCCGCGGATGTGCTCGACGATGTCGGGGAGGAGGTAGGCTGAAAACGCGTCCGTGGCAGAGATAACGACGCGACCGGTGACGTCCTGCGATTTTCCTTCGGCGGCAAGGGCCATCGCATCGGCTGCGGCTGCCATCGTCCGTGCATGCTCCAGCAGCCCCCGCCCGGTATCGGTCAGGACCAGCCGCTTGCCCACCCGCTCGAAAAGGGTAACGCCGAGCCCGGCCTCCAGTGCCGCGACCTGGCGCGACATCGTCGGCTGCGTCAGGCCGAGCTTTTGGGCCGCAGCCGACAGCGAGCCGGTATCTGCCGTGGCGCAGAACGCCCGTGCCGAGTTCCAGTCCCAGTCTTTCATGCATCTACGTATATCGGATGTGCCTCATTCGGCAATTCGCAACTTTCATGCATGTGTTAGGCAGCCAACAGACAAGGAGAAACCGATGCGCCGAGACACCGACGATGAGCATTTCTGGGACCGTGCGGCTCGCAAGTATGCCCGCGATCCGATCAAGGACATGTCCGGCTACACGCGCACCCTGGAGAGCACCCGCCAGCGGCTCCGCGACACCGACACAGTGCTCGAGCTCGGTTGCGGCACCGGCACCACGGCGCTTTCGCTGGCGCCGACCGTGGCCCGCCTCGTGGGTACCGACGTCTCGGGCGAGATGATCGCCATTGCTCGGGAGAAAGCGGGCGCGCAGGGCTGCGGGAATGTCGAGTTTGTGGTGTCGCCGGCAGATCGTGCCCTCAGGCCCGACGCCTCCTTCGATGCCGTGCTCGCGTTCAACCTTCTGCATTTGATAGCCGACCGGCCGGCAGCCGTGCGGCACGCACTCCGCCTTCTGAAACCAGGTGGCCTCTTCATTTCGAAGACGCCCTGCCTCTCCGAGATGAACCCACTCCTGCGGTTCGCCGTGCCGGTGGCTCGGTTCGTGGGCAAGGCACCCTATGTCTCATTTTTTTCGGCATTGGAACTGGAGAGCGAAATCGAACGCGCGGGCTTCACGATCATCGAGCGGTCGCGGCATGGGTCTGGGCGTAAAGATGCGCGGATTTTCATCGTCGCGCGAGCACACGCCTCCGGTCACGACGGTGCCATAGATCAGCGTGCCACTTCAATCACATAAGTGTTCGCGCATTTATCCGGCCGGGTGCGCCATTTTCCTAATCATAAAGTTATTCAGCTTGCATTCACGCGTGCGAGCGCAGGGTGCGGTCGATGATGCCCGCGCCGTAGGATAGCCCCTAACGGCGCGTCAACTGCGGCTCGATTGGGATGTCGCAACGGCTTCCGGAACAAAATCGGCGGCCAACGCTTATCCATCGTTGCTTCACCCGCTGCAAACGTGAGGACTACATGACTTCTTTTAGCAAAGCGCCGCGCTTCTCGCTGTCGCTGCTCCCAGCCATCGCAGTTCTTGCACTGCCAATGGTTGCAACCGCAGCAGACCCTGCAGTGCGTATGGCGCAAGACGCAGGCCAGCCCAGCCTCGAAAGCGATATCGAAAAGTCGATCGAAGCACGCAAGAAGCGTAAGCCCGATCCGTCAGGGCAACCGCAAGTGCAGCCGCCCCCACAACCGGACGCGCAGCCCCAGACTGCCGCGCCCTTAGAAGCGCCGGTCGAGCCGCCGCCAGCGGAACCGGCGGAGGCCAAGACAGCCGCACCTGTAGCGCCCGAGGTGCAGCCACCTCAACAACCGGAGGCGCAACCCAAAACCGCAGCACCGTCAGAGCCGCAGGTGCAGCCGCCACCGGCCAAACCGGCTGTTACGGTTATCAACCCTGCAAAACCCGTTGCACCAGCTGAACCGGCGGCGAACGTTGTTGTCCCGGACAAGCCGGTGACGCCACCGCCGCCGCAGGCCGTCGCGCCGACGCCTGTCACGCCCGCCGCCAGTCCGGCAACCGTTGCGCCCGCACCAAATCCGGCTGGACCATTTGACGTCAGACCGGCGGCGCCAAGGCGCAACCCGCTTGAGGGGACGATTGGCGTTAAACCAGTTGAACCAAACACTGCAACGCCGGCTGCCACACCGCCGGGGGCGCCTGTTGCGACGCCTGCAGTATCGCCGCCGCCGAAAAATCTTGAAGACCTCAAGAACGCTCGCGTGCGCAACGTCGAAGCCGGGGGAAAACGCGTCGTCATCCGCGAGGCTGACAAGCGCGTCATCGTTAAGCAGGACAACAAGGTCATCATTCAAAGCGACGAAAACGAGCGCTTAAAACGCGTTGCGCCGACGGCAGCCTTCCAACCGATCGCCGGCGGCGGCACCAAGGCCATTGTCGAGCGGCCGGGTAACGTCAAGATTATTTCCGAGACCGATCAGAACGGCCAAATCATGCGCCGCTACCGCCAGGACGGATCGGGCCGCGAAACCAACATCATCGACAACCGGCGGCGCAAGAAAGACCGCTTCGGCCGCAACCTTGCGATCGGTGTCGGCGTCGGCGTTGGTGTCGTTGCAGGGGCTGCGATTCTGAATTCGATCGTCAACGTGCCGAAGCCGCGCGTCACGATCCCGCGCGAAAAATATGTCGTGCGCTATGAGGGCGCCAGCGAAGACGATGTCTATGAGGCCCTCAACGCGCCTCCTGTCGATCGCGGTTCGGGCCAGTATTACACGCTCGACCAGGTGCGCGCCACGCCCCGTCTCAGAGAGCGCATGCGCCGCGTCGATCTCGACGATATCAATTTCGCCTTCGGCTCCTGGGAGGTGGAGCCAGCTGAGTATCGCAAACTGGAACGCGTCGCCCGCGCCATGATGCGCGTCATCGGCCGCAACCCGAACGAGGTATTTCTGATCGAAGGCTATACCGACGCCGTCGGCTCGGAGGTCGATAACTTGACCTTGTCGGACCGCCGCGCTGAAGCGGTCGCGCAGGTGCTGACCGAGCAGTTCCGGGTGCCGTTCGAAAACCTCACCACGCAGGGCTATGGCGAGAACTACCTGAAGATCCAGACGCTGGCGCCGGAACGTGCCAACCGGCGCAGTGCTGTGCGTCGCATTACGCCGCTGTTAGCCCGCGGCGGCGAAGTTGACGAACCGCCGCCCCCGCCAAGGCGCGACGACGATGGGCGCCGCCGGTATGACGACCGCCGGTATGACAACGGCGAACGCCGCTACGACGACCGGGATCGCTATGACCGGAACCGGGACTACGATCAGCGCAACTGAGGTTGCGTGAAAGTTTTGATTTTGCGATGGCGCGCTGAACACTTCGGCGCGCCGTTGCCGTTTTCGAGCCGGCTTAGCTCTGCGGCACGATTGGGAACTTGCGGCTCCAGGTGCCGCCGTCGGTGTCCTTCATCGTGACGTCGATCTCAGCTGCGCCGCTGCGCTTGAAATCGAATTCAACGACAGGGTTCTGCGACAACGCGATCGAGCCTTCGGCGGAGAAAATCAAATCCTGGCCGTGGCGGACATTGATTTCCGAGACCATTTTCATCGGCGTGTAGAGCAGCGTTTGCTGGTCCATGACCATGCCGGTGTGGTTCGGGTGATTGAGATCGATCTTACCTCGCGCCAGCGGCGTTGATGCCGCGTCGCGGTTCGCGACTTCGGCGAACTGCATTTTGCCCATGTTGGCGATGATATCAGCCGGATCGCCTGTCGGCGGCGCCGCGCATGACGATTGTCCGCCGGCGAACTTCACGAGCTGGGAGACCATGTAGAGCTTGCCGTCGCTGGCCTCAATCACGGCGCGGACGTCGGACTGGCGATCGACGCGGAAATTCGATTTGATCGAAACGCGGTCGCGCTTCTGGCCCATGTGAAACACGGCAACAACGGGCATCGGGTTTTCATCGATCAGGAACGTGACGGTCTTGATCGAGCGGCCGTCGGCGAACGCCGCATCGACCGAAATCGGTACGGCGCGCATATCGTCCGGGCGGCCCGGCGCGCCAAGCGTGACCACGCCGCGACCGTCCTCGATGGGCGTGCTGCCGAAAACGCTGCCACGAATTTCTTCCCAGGCATTGCCGGCGGCGGCAGGGCCCGCTGCAAGCGCGGCAAAACCGCCAAAGACCGCCGTCTTCAGAAACGCAGAGCGTGCGCGCATGTCATGCCTCGTCGCAAGTGCCCAGTGGGAGAATGCCCTCGAACGCTGCGGTTATCGTCCGCGCCGGGCGCCGAAGTCAAGGCGAACTGGACCAATCGGTCAACAGCGTCTTGCCGCCTGCGTCAGTTGCTCAGCGCGGCCCGCCAGCCGGCGGCAATGGCGTGCGCCTCCGAGCAAAACCAGCGTTCGCCGCGCCCTTCCTCGATTCTAACCTTGCCGTACCAGGGGCTCCAGGGCACGTGGTAGATCTGGCCGTTGCCCGAAATGTTGCCTTTGATGGCGCAGCCCTGCGGCGCGGAGGCTTCTGCTGCCTGCCATCCGTTGTGGCGGAAGTCCCAAGGTGCTTCTGACTTGCCCTGCCACACACCAGCCTTGGCGGCACGGGCAGTGGCTTCGGTGTTGGCATACTCTTGGGAATATTTAACGAATGCCCAGGCATAGCCGGTGCGCACCATTTCGGCATTCAGATCAAGGCCGCCGGCGTAGCAAATCGCCAGCATACGGCCGTATTTGTCAGTGCCTCGGCTATCGCAAGCGAAGTCGCGGCCTATGGTCAAAGCGCCGAGCACTTTGGCGGCCTCGCGCCCGCACGGCCACGATGCGCCCGATGCTGTGAAGCACGCCTGTGCCATCTCAGGCGCGTCGATGCCTTCGAGCCGGATATGCTGTCCGGCAATCATGATCGTGTCGCCGTCGACGATGAGCGCCGGGCCGGACAGCGGTGCCGGAGATGCGACGTCTGGCGAACTCCAAGCCGTTGACGTAAAACCACAAAAAAGGAGCGCACCGGTGGCTAAACCGATGCGCCTGAGGTGGAAGGACGGGGCCGTGTTCGTCATGCCCCTAGCGTTCGCTGAGTCGTGTGGCACAACCTAGGCGGACTCAGGGCAGATTTATGCAACCATGTGGTGCAGTTGCAACTTGTGCTTGGGTGTCATCCCGGCCGGAGATGCACGGGCGCGCATCCCAGAGCCGGGACCCAGCATTGCCTAACGATAATGGGTCCCGGTTCTTCGCGATCGCGCACGCACAATCCCTGCACCCGGGATGATAATCGTGCTCACCGTCCGTCGAGTTGGTCCGCCATGACGGCAATGGTTTTGACGTAGACCTCGGCTTTGTTCCAGTCGCGGATGACGTTGTAGTTCGCGGTGCCGGGACCCCAACCGGCGCCGCGCTGCCAGCCGTGGGCCTTCAAGTAGTTCGCGGTCGAGGCGAGAACGTCGGGCACGCTGCGCACGAGGTCGCGGCGGCCGTTGCCATCGAAATCGACGGCGTATTGCACGTAGGCGTCAGGCAGAAATTGCGTCTGGCCGATTTCGCCGGCCCAGCCGCCGCGCATTTGGGCGGCACTCATGTCGCCGCGGTCGATAATTTTTAAAGCGCCAAGCAACTGCTTTTCGAAGAATGCCGAGCGGCGGCAATCGTAGGCGAGCGTTGCGAGAGAGCGCGGGATCGACATGCTGCCGCCGCCCTGGGCGCCGTAGTTGGTTTCCAATCCCCAGATCGCGACGATGACGGCACCCGGCACGCCGAAGCGTTTTTCGATTCCGCTCAAAGTGCCGGCGTGCGTTTGCATCAAACGCCGTCCCTTTGCGATCATGGCGCCACCGACGCGGCGGGCGTAGAATTGCTGGAACGAGAGTTTGAACGAATGCTGATTGCGGTCGAGGCGGATGATTTTGGCATCGTAGCTCATGCCGCCGAGCACGGATTTGATGGTACCGCCCGAGATGCCTTGCGCCGCCGCGCGGCCTTCGAAGTCCGAAAGCCAAGAATTGAAACCGCCCGGGCCGTTGCCGCACGAGGCGGCGGCGGCCGGCAGCGAGAAACTCAACACTGTGATCAACGCAAATGCTGCGCCCGCGATGTGCGATTTGAAATCCGGCATTTTGGAACTCCCGTCGGCTCCCGCGTGAAATGCGCTACCATAGTGCCGGATGCGGAGGCAATGTGATGGCCAAAGGCGTAATGGTGTCGCGGTGATTGAGAATCCCCTCTCCCTATGCGCTGCACTTGCATGGGGAGAGGGTTAGAGCCTGCCCCGGCGAAGGCCGGGGGTGAGGGGCAGCGAAAAATTCCGAGCAAGCGGCCGCCCCTCACGCCGGCCCTCTCCCCGTTAAGTGCAGAAACGGGGAGAGGGTGAAAATGCGCGCTAACCATACAAAATACTGGCCAGCGCAACGCTCCGGTGCTATGTTTTTCGTATCGTGGGAAGTGTAGGTGGTCGAGCTCAGAAACGCTCCGCCGCCTTTTTTTGTTTTTGGGGGAAGAGCGTTAAACTCTCTCCGTCATTCCCGCGTCGCGGAGCGATCGTGCGGAATGCACGACAGGCGGGAACCCAGACAACTTTCGACGGACTGTCTGGCGAGACACAGTGAAGAGCTGCAGCACTTGCTTCCATCCGCACCCAATCATGCGCGGACACTTGACTGGGTCCCCGCCGTCCTACCCGTCGCGATGCGACTGGCGCGGGTATGACGTTGTGGAGGGGGTCCCGCTCCAATTGCGTTCCGGAGCCGATTTTACGCAGCCGCAGTGGAAAACAGTGTTTCCGGGGCGCGGCTGAATATCCCCCAGGAACACCCAGGCGGCGCTGAAGTGACATAATTTTCCGTGATAGTCTGCGCCTAAGAATCGGCCGCGCCTCCCCCCAAGCTTGCGACAGCTAGGCGTGCCGCATTGAGGTTTTCGATGACAACCCCGCAACGTCCCGCGCCGCCGCTCGCGGCCTACCGTCCGAGCAACGAGCGCGGGCCCCAGCCATTGCCGCCGCGGCCGCGCCCGCCTGGCAACGGTGGCGGACGGCAACGCCCACCGCAGCGGCGCGGCGGATTTTTGCGCGGGTTGTTTTATCTATTTCTTTTTACGCTGATCGTTGCTGGTGCCGGCGTCGCGTATCTCGTCGTCAATCCGCCGAGCGATTTCATCCGCCAGACACTGGCCGATCAGGTCAAGACCAAGACCGGGCGCGATCTCGTCGTCGCCGGTGAGGCGGCGTTTGCGTTTTATCCGGGCCTCGGCGTGTCGCTGAAAGACGTGTCGCTGTCGGGCCCGCCGGGATCGGCAGCCAATCTCGTCAAAATGGCGGCGCTCGACGTCAACATCAAAACTCTGCCGCTGTTCAACAGGCAGGTCGAAGTGCGGCGCCTTGTGCTGCAAAAGCCGGTGTTCGATTTGCGCGTCGACAAGGCGGGCAAGAAAAACTGGGATTTCGCCGAATTGAACGATCCCGTGCGGTATGCCCAGGCGGAAGCGCCCGACGGCACCGCGACGGACGCAGCACCCGCGCCAGCGACGCAGGGCAAGCCGCTGTCCGCGAAGCTGGCGCAAATCACACACCTCGAATTCGACGACGTGCGCATCGAAGACGGCACGCTGCGTTTCACCGACGAACGCGCGGGCAAAAGCCAAGAGGTCAAGGCCGTCAACGTGGCGCTGGCGCTCAAATCCTTAAACAGTCCGCTGACGGCCAATGGCGATCTGGCTTGGCAAGGCGAGAAGATCGACTTCGACGGCAAGCTGTCGACGGTCCGCTCGGTGCTTGAAGAAAAGCCGGCGAAACTGAATTTCAATGCCGCCAACCGGCACGTCGCGGCGACCTACGACGGCAACGTGCTGGTCAAGGACGGCGCCGATCTTGACGGCCAGATCACGGCCAAATCGGAATCCGTTAAAGCGCTGGCGAAGTGGCTCGGCACCACGCTACCGCCGGTCTCAGGCTTCGGCCCGCTGACGCTCGCAGGTAATCTCAGAACCAGCGGCAACGTGACGACGCTGTCGAACGCCAACCTCGGTCTCGACGGCGCCACGGCAGCCGGCACGGTGACGGTGACGACCGGCGGGGTGCGCCCGTATGTGCAGGCGAACCTCAAACTGTCGGAGCTGGATCTCAACAAGTACATGACAGGCGCGGGCGTTATCGCGACGACGGCGCCTTCTCCAGCAGTACCGCCACCGCAACCGGCCGCCAAACCCGGCACTGCTGCACCGGCGAAAGCGCCGGGCGACGATATCGAGAATCTGCTCAACGCGCCTCCGGGCGATCAGCCGGCCGGCAAGGTCTACGGCGCAACGCAGCGCGCCGGTTGGTCGAGCGAAGCGCTGAACCTTTCGCTGCTCGGTGTAGCCGACGCGGACGCGAAACTGCAAGTCGGACGCTTGCTGTTCCAAGACATCAAGGTCGGCCAATCGGCATTGACGGTCGCACTCAAGAACCGCGTCATGAAGACGTCGTTCGACGACGTGCAGCTGTATGAGGGGCGCGGCAAAGGCTTTCTGAACGTCGACGGCACCGGCAAGACGGCCGCCATCGGCGCCAACTTCGCGCTCGACGGGGTGTCGGCGCTGCCGTTCCTCAAAGACGCAG
Source organism: Hyphomicrobium sp. (assembly GCA_031402935.1). Classification (GTDB taxonomy): domain Bacteria; phylum Pseudomonadota; class Alphaproteobacteria; order Rhizobiales; family Hyphomicrobiaceae; genus Hyphomicrobium_B. Next base: position 12,148 of record JANNSR010000185.1, read on the forward strand.
CCAACATCGAATGGCTGGCGGGGAAGGCCAAACTCGGCTTGCAATTGGCGTCAGCCGGGGGCAGCCAACTGCAACTCGTCGAAGGCCTCAACGGCAAAGCCGACTTCGCGTTCGCCAACGGCGCCATTGTCGGATTTAATCTGCCGGGCGCCATTCGCGGCATCAGCCAGGGCAAGATTTCAGGGCTCAAAAAGGCGCCGGCTGAGAAGACCGACTTCAGCGAACTGTCGGCGACGTTCAACATTCAAAACGGCGTGGCGCAAAACCAGGACCTATCGCTGGTCAGCCCGCTGCTGCGCGTGACGGGCGGCGGCGCCGTGCAACTTCCCGCCCGCACCGTCGACTACACGGTGAAGCCGAAGCTCGTCGCCAGCCTCGAAGGCCAGCAGGGCGACAAGGGCCTCGCCGGGCTAGAAATCCCGGTGCGAATCAGCGGCCCCTGGGACAAGCCGAAAATCGAACCCGACCTCGGCGGCGTGCTCAAAGACCCCAACAAAGCGATCGACGCGGTCAAAGAACTCAGCAAGCAGTTCAAGGGCAAGAATGCGGGCGAGATCGTCAACGACCTGTTCGGCAAGAAGAACCCCGACGGCACGACCGGCTCGACGCCGGACGCCAAGGACTTGCTCAAAAAGTTCCTAAAACCGCAGTAATTGGCGGCTTACCGCGCATCGCGCGCGTGCCGGGCTAGAGCTTCCGCGCGGCATTTTTGGCTCACTCAAATCGCGTCGAAAAGGTGTCACGGAAACGTCGCAGCCGAGGTGAAGCATCCCGCTGTTAAATCTACGTAAAGACACGCGACAAAATATTTTCCCCCGGGGGGCAAAAAACTATTGCGCAGGGGGGGCGTTGGCCTCATATCCACCGCCTCTCGTCTGTCCACCTGCCAACATGGTCGAGGTTTTCCAAAACCAATGAGGTAAGGAGCGGGCGAGTCAAAACTGTCTACTGGTTGGGGAGGGTCACATGGCCTTTAATGACACCCTCTTCCAATTGGGGATGGACTTGACTCGTTCAAGCACCGCCCAAAAGGAAGATCACGTTCACGATGTTGC
>JANNSR010000186.1:0-28393 GCA_031402935.1 Hyphomicrobium sp.
CCGTAATCCGGGATCGTGGTGATACTGTCTAGCTTCCGTTTCAATACCGGATCTGCATACTGCCGGGCGTGGACGAGTACACCTGCGGCACTGCCACCGAAATCGACTGCAAACCAGTTGTAGATTGACGACGCGGTAATCCTACCATCCGTGACCGCAATGCCACGCGCATGATTGACATAGGCCTTGGCACCCTCATCGAGCTGCTCGTTGAGCGTTGCACCCGTAAACGCCGCAGTCGGCAAGTTCGGGCATCCGATCGAGGCGCAATTAACTGCGTAGTGCACGCGCGGATCCTTGAACACGGGACGAAGGATTCCGTGTTCGATATCATCGAGGCTCAAGTCTTGGCCCCCGACCTTGAGGACTTTTGCTTTCCAGGGTCCGCCAGTGAATGCCGCCGTGAGGCTGCCGCCAAGACTGATGTCCTTGATCGACTTGACCGGAAACGCGTCGAGCACCACGTCGATGGTCTTGGCATTGTAGAGGTTGGCCCAGAACGCGAATTGTTCGGGCCGGTCGAGCCCAGCCACGTCGATCGTTTCGAGAGACTTCACATAGGCTTTCAGTGCAACGTGTCCGTCACGCTTGAAATCGGCGTATCGCACGCGATTGACACCGTCGGCCGACGGCACGACGTAGCTGCCCAGCAATTTCGTCCACGCGGCGTGATCGATCGTGCGCGTCGCACCGGGTGTGTGCTTGGCGAAGGCTTCGGCAGGTGTCGCCGCCTCGGCGCCTGACGACGCCAACAAACCGATCAATGCCAGAACTGCGAAATGCTTTCGCCTTGGATGTGCCACGTGGTGTGTCCTGTTGGGTTGCCGTTTTGAGCTCGAATGACGATACGGATTTCGCCACCCCGATGTTTCCGCGCCGCACTTGGGCCGGGGCATCAAACTGCCGTGACCGGACCAGCGCTGCCGCCAATCACACTGCGGCATCGCAACAGCCAGCTCGGGCCCGGCGCCGGCAGCGCCGTTCATTGACTTGGTACAGGCTCGCACCTATAAAGCGGCAACTTCCGGGCTTAGATCGTCACACGCGGGGCCAATGGCCCAAGCAGGGTTTTGATCTAACATACGGACAAATATCAGCTTTCGCCCGTTTTCCGCATGGAGAGCGCGGCCTATATTTCGTTCGGAGACGAGCCGTGAAACGCACCTATCAACCGAGCCGCCTCGTCCGCAAGCGCCGCCACGGCTTCCGCAAGCGCATGTCGACAGTTGGCGGCGTCAGAGTTTTGGCACGCCGCCGCGCCAAAGGCCGCAAGCGCCTTTCGGCCTAGCCGTCGGTCGCGTAAGGCCATTCGTGGCGATCCCCTGGGCGGCGCGCGCCTTTTGGAGGATGCTCAATTCCGGCATTTCCGACCCTCAAAACCCGGCCTGAGTTCCTCGCTGTCCGCGGGGGCGTGAAAGCATCGACGCCGTCTTTCCTCATGGAAGGCCGCCGCCGAAAGGCAGAATTGCCGGGCGAAGCTCCGGCCCGATTCGGTTTCACGGTCACCAAGAAACTCGGCAATGCGGTGCGGCGAAACCGCATCCGGCGGCGTTTGAAATCGGCCATTGCCGCCGGGGCCGGCGGCTTAGCGCAATCCGGATTCGACTATGTCATTGTGGCCCGTTCCGCCGCCTTTGACCGCCCCTACAGAGACCTAATTGCGGATGTTTCGCGCGCCCTGACCGCGCTTCATGCCCCGCGCCCTGCAAAGTCTGCAAAGACGGTCAGGAGCGCACTTCAAGGCGGTTGAAAAAAGCCTTAGCGTGACCGGGTGTCCCCTTTCTTTTGCGACAACTTTCAGCCATCGGTTGCGCGTGACCGTGGGCAATTCTAAAGGCGGCGCCGAGCCGAGGCTTAAATGACGTCCCAGAACGACCCCCGAGACCAGAACAACCTGCTGTTCGCGATCATCCTGTCGCTCGCCGTGCTAATGGGCTGGCAATATTTTTTTGCAAAACCGCAGATTCAGCAAGAACAGGCACGCAAAGAGTTCAACAAGGAACTCGACGCCCAGCGCTCAGGCGCCTCGACAAACGGTCCGCCTGGTGTCGGTGTCGCCACATCGCCGGTCGCTGCGCCATCCAACGCTATTCCTGCGGCTGGTCAACCGGCCGCCGCCGCGATGTCGCGCGAGGACGCGCTGAAGGCTTCGCCGCGCCTGCCGATCCTGACGCCATCGCTGGAAGGTTCGATCGCACTCAAGGGCGGACGCTTAGACGACCTCGTGCTCGCCAAGTATCGCGAGACCGTTGATCTCAACAGCAGCAAGGTGCAGTTGCTGTCGCCAGCCGGCGCGCCCGATCCGTACTTCACGGAGTATGGCTGGGTGCCGCAAGGCGGTACGCAAACGAAGGTTCCCGATCGCGACACCTTATGGACGATCGAAAAAGGCGAGGCGCTAACGCCAGATGCGCCTGTGACGCTGACCTGGGACAACAGCCAGGGCCTTGTGTTCCGGCGCACCGTTTCCGTCGACAAAGAATACATGTTCAAGGTCGTCGACGAGGTCGAGAACAAGACCACCGCCGACGTCTCGCTTTTGCCGTACGCCCGCGTGCATCGCTATGGCCAGCCGAAGTCGATGGCCTTCTACATTCTGCACGAGGGATTAATCGGGGTCTCAGGGACCGAGGGCCTGCAGGAAGTAACCTACTACGACGCAGTCAAAACCGGCGTGCCAAAGTCAATCGAGAACGTAACCGGCGGCTGGCTTGGGATTACCGATAAGTATTGGGCGGCGGCGCTTATCCCTGACCAGAAAGAGCCATATCGCGCCATGTATTCGTCGGTGAAAGCCCGCGATGCGACCGAGAAGGACGCTTTCCAAGCCGACTATCTGCGCGGCGCGCTAGTCATTCCGCCTGATGCGCGCAAGGGTGTCGAAGGCCATTTGTATGCCGGCGCCAAACAGGCGACGCTGATCGACAAATATGAATCTGCACTTGGGATCCAGCAGTTCGATCGCATGATCGACTGGGGCTGGTTCTATTTCATCACCCGGCCGCTGTTCAAAGTTATGGAGGTGATCAACGGCCTCGTGCACAACTTCGGCATCACGATTTTGATCCTGACCGTGTTCGTCAAGGCCGCCTTCTATCCGCTTGCCAACAAGCAATACACCAGCATGGCTCGGATGAAGAAGTTGCAGCCTGAAATGGCGCGCATCAAAGACGTCTACAAAGACGATGCGCAGCGCCAGCAAAAGGAAATGTTCGAGCTCTACCGCAAGGAAAAGGTCAACCCCGTTGCCGGTTGCTGGCCGATATTGCTGCAGATCCCGGTGTTCTTTGCGCTGTACAAGGTGCTGTTTGTGACGATCGACATGCGCCACGCGCCGTTCTTCGGCTGGATCAAAGACCTCTCGGCGCCCGACCCGACTTCGCTGTTTAACCTGTTCGGCCTGATCCCCTTCGCGCTACCGGAAATGTTGCACGTCGGCGTCTGGCCGATCATCATGGGCATCACGATGTGGGTTCAGATGCAGTTGAACCCGCCGCAGCCCGACCCGATCCAGCAGGCGGTTTTCCAGTGGATGCCACTGATGTTCACGTTCCTGCTGGCAAGTTTCCCGGCCGGCCTCGTGATCTATTGGGCCTGGAGCAACATCCTGTCGATTGCGCAGCAGTGGCACATCAACAAGATGAACGGCGCTGAGACGCATCTGCTACAAAACCTGAAGCGCACGTTCGAACCGCTGAAAAAGCTGTTCGGCGCGAAGAGCTGAGGGTTGCGCGCTTAGTGCGCTGAGGCCGCGAAAGGGTTTGCGGCTATGGCCGGTTTGGACACGTTGAGCGAGGAAGAAATCGAAGCCGGGCGGCGGTTGTTCACGCTGGCCTGGGACTTTGCGCGCGGCACGCCCGATCTCGAACATCTGCCGCCCGATGACCGGCCCGAGATCGCCTTTGCGGGTCGCTCCAACGTCGGCAAATCCAGCCTGATCAACGCCGTCGTCGGGCATAAAAAACTGGCCCGCGCCTCCAACACGCCGGGGCGTACGCAGGAACTCAATTTTTTCACACTGCCGAGCGCCGCGCTCTACCTCGTCGACATGCCGGGGTATGGCTTTGCCGAAGCACCAAAGCACATCATCAAGAGATGGAATGGCGTGCTGCGCGGCTATCTGGCGGGGCGGCGGTCGCTGCTGCGGGTGTTCCTACTCATCGACGCGCGTCACGGATTGAAGCCGGGCGACGACGAGATCATGGCGCTGCTCGACACGGCCGCTGTTTCGTACCAGATCATTCTCACTAAGGCCGACAAGGTTAGCCGAACTGCGCTCGAAAAGGTCGTGACTGAAACGAGCGCTGCGCTGTCAATGCATCCTGCGGCTTATCCGGGGCTGATCGCGACATCGGCGGAAAAAGGCCTCGGCATCGACGAATTGCGCGCGGCCATCGCCAGCCTGATCAAAGGCCATGGCGGCTAAAGTCGCGTCGCCAAAATCTGCTGAACGTAGTCGTTGACGGCAGCAATCCCGGTCTCTCCGAACTTCGCCAAAGCCCCGCCCGCAATGGCAGCAGTGACCCACCCGGTCCAGCGCGCCAGCGTGCGTTTGATATTGGTTTTGACTTTGACTTCGACGATCTGATCCGGCATTGCCGTCTCTGCCGTCATGCCGTCGGCACCGACCGTGCGGGCCGAAACAATAATTTGCAGCCGCGCCCAGCCGCGCGATTGCGGTGTGACGAGAAACCGCCAGTTCGCGAAATCGTCGCTGGCGAAACCGGGTTGGCTTTCAATCCATTGCGTTTCAGGCGACGCGGTTTCAATGAAGAACCCGCCTTCTGGCGCGCGCAGCCGGACCGACATCGCCTGCGTGACAGTGATCTCGTGCTTCCAGACCACGCCGCCGCCTTCGAGACCATGATTGATCGCCTTGGCCGCAGCCTTGGCGACGCGGATTTCAACGCGCTCGGTTTTGCCAACGCGCATCGAGCGCGGAATATTCTCGGCCATCTGACCGGTTTCGGATTTCTTTGAAGCTCCGCGCTTAGCCGCAGCGGGGGGGTGCGGTTTCTGTGCGGGAGCCGGAACAGAAGCAGCACCGGCTGGCTGCGGACCAGGTGCGGACGGCGCACCAATCCGTGGACCAGGAGCGCCGAATTGGGGTTGCTGTTGGCCCGTGTAGGGTGCCGGCGAAGCTGCGGGTGGTGGCCACGGCAGGGATGCGCCGCCCGGGCGCCCTGCTGCGCCGGGAATTGGCGGCGGAATCGGTGGCGGCATGCCCGGCGACGGCACCCGGTTTTGAACATATTCACTCAACGAGCCTGCAGGTGGCGGAGCAGGTTTGGCCTTGGCCGCCTCCACACTGGAGCGGTGTTGCGACTGTGCCGGCGATGGAAAGACGTATCCGCCATCGAGCGGCTCGGAAGCCTGGGCGGGCGAAGGCGCAACGGTTGCGGATACTGAAGGTAACTGGCCGGTATTTGCGGGAACAGGTGCCGGAACAAAGCCATCCGTCTCAATCAAATTGGGCCGGTCGGCAATCGAGGGCGCAGAAAGCGTGGGCTTCAATGCATCGGGGCCGGCTGCGGGTTCCGTCTTGATCTCGACGGGCTTATCGCTTGGCGCATGCGGAGTTGAATTCGGCATTGGCGGCGGCGGCGTGGGCCGCGGCTGATCTGCCATGATGTCGCGCAACGTCGGCGCCGCGCGCGATTGTACCCGCTCGCGGGCCCGGGCAAGGACGTCATCGGCAGCGGCTGGATAAGCCGGAACCTGGCGCGGTGCCGGCTGGTTCAGCGCCGATTGCAGCGCCCGGATGGCTTCGTCAAACGTCAAGCCGTGCGCCTGAAGCATTTGGGCGGCAATGCTGCGCCCGTCGCCGACAATGGCCGCAAGGACGATCGCGCCGTTGATGTCGCGCCGTTTACCGCCGCGTGCTGCCGCCGCTGCCGCTTCGAGAATGCGTTTGAGGTCCAGCGATACGGTCAGGCCGCCCTGCGGTGATGGCGGCAACGCGCCCCGTGCCAGAAAAGCGCCAATCTCGGGCTTCAAGCGATAGATATCGACGCGGCTAGCATCAAGCACGGCGAGCGCATCGGGGTCGTCGCACAGCGCCTGCAACAGATGCTCGAGCGAAACTTCTCCCGCGCCCATTGCAGCCGCAGCGTCCGACGCCCGCGCTAGCGTGGCTGCGAGCCCCGGCGACATCGGCACAGAATCGAGATCCGTGACTGCCAAGTTCACGTGGTGCGTCTCTCCCGTTCCGGAAGCCAATTAGAGTGATGACGTTTAAAATCTGACCAGATTTCAGGCGCTTCGGTTCGCGAAACGCCAGCTCCGGAGACTAGGCTTTAGCGCATCCACCGCCCAAAGGCAGCAGGCGCGCCAAAACATCCCCAATTCCACCTAGAACTGGCGATTAGACCATGATTGTGAGGGAATTCCGTTGAGGCGGGCGGAGCAGCGGCTATAAGTCCCCGAACCGCCAAGATGCCCGCCCGAACAAGGCCTTGAGAAGACACCGAACCGACCGTTGGGGGAACCCCGTGAAGGCACCGAAGGACCAGTCTCACAAGGATGCTAGTTTTGCTGACGACGCACCGACGCCGCATCAGCAGGCGCGTATGCTGGCGGAAGCGATCCCGCACCTGATCCGCTACGACGAGCAGACGGTGGTCGTGAAATTCGGCGGTCACGCCATGGGCGACGAGGCACTGTCAACGGCTTTCGCCAAGGATATCGTCTACCTCAAGCAATCCGGTATCAACCCGATCATCGTCCACGGCGGCGGACCGCAGATCGCCGGAATGCTGGCGAAACTCGCGATCAAGTCCGATTTCGTGCATGGCCTGCGGGTTACCGACAAGCCGACCGTCGAAGTCGTCGAGATGGTCTTGTCGGGCAAGATCAACAAGGAAATTGTCTCGGCCATTAATCGCCAGGGCGGCAAGGCGGTCGGCATCTCGGGCAAGGATGCCAACTTGATGATTGCCAAGAAGATCACCGAGATGCCCGACCCGAAATCGAACCTGATGCAGGCCGTTGACATCGGTTACGTCGGCGACCCGCTCGAGGTCAACCCGCACATCGTCGAGGTGATCTCGAAATCGGACTTGATCCCGGTCATCGCCCCCGTCGCAATCAGCCGCGACGGCGAGACGCTGAATATCAACGCCGATACGTTTGCATCTGCACTCGCGGCGCGCATGCAGGCCAAGCGGCTTTTGTTGTTGACCGACGTTGCAGGCGTTCTCGACAAGGACAAGAAGCTCATTTCGCGACTGACGCTTGAGGAAGCGCGCGCGCTGATCAAGGACGGTACGATTTCGGGCGGCATGATCCCGAAAATCGAGGGCTGCATTGAGGTCGTCGAAGCCGGCGTCGAGGGCGTCGTCATCATCGATGGCCGTGTGCCGCACTGCGTGCTGCTTGAGCTTTTCACCGAGCATGGTGTCGGCACGCTCGTCAGCCGCGCCGATCGCGGCAAGTCGAGATCGTGATGGCGGCGAAACCGGCAACCGCGCAATCGGTGCCGCGACAAGCGCGCGGCTTTTCTCACATCGATACGTGGATTTTCGATCTCGACAACACGCTGTATCCGGCGTCCTGCAACTTGTTCGCCCAGGTCGATCATCGCATGGGCGAATTCATCGCCAAGACAATTGGCGTACCGTATGCACACGCGCGGCATTTGCAAAAGGCCTACTACCGGCAATTTGGCACGACGCTTTCCGGTCTGATGCAGGTGCACAAACTGAAACCCGAGCCGTTTCTCGAGTATGTCCACGATATCGATCTGTCGGTGCTGCCCGAGCTGCCAGAACTCGCCGCTGCAATCTCAAAACTCGAAGGCCGCAGGTTGATTTTCACCAATGGCTCGCGCCGGCATGCCGAAAACGTCGCCGCAAAGATCGGCGTGCTACACCTCTTTGAAGATATCTGCGATATCGCCGCGCTCGGCTTTGTGCCGAAACCGGAAGCCGAGGCCTTTTCCCGCATGACCGCGCAGCACGACATCAAAGGCGCATCAGCAGCCATGTTCGAGGACATGCCGCACAACCTCGAAGTGCCGCATGGCCTCGGTATGACGACGGTACTCGTGCATTCGGACTACATTGACCACCCGGCCCAGCTCAAAGTTCGCTACTGGCAAGAGCTACCGGGCCATATCGACCACATGACGCGCGATCTTACGGGGTTTGTCGCATCGATCGCGCCTGATCATCCGCGCTAAGAGCGTCGGCACTACGCCAGCGGAGTACGCCATGGACTTGTCTGTGTTGGGAGTGCCGATCGCGTTTATTTGGACGGCATTTGTGATCGAGCTTACGCCCGGCCCCAACATGACTTACCTGGCGATCCTGAGCTTATCGGAAGGGCGGCGCGCTGGCTTCGCTGCCGTCGCCGGAGTTGCTACCGGGTTGCTCGTCATCGGTATGCTCGCAGCACTCGGACTTGCGGCGTTGTTGTTTGGCTCGCCGGCCACTTACGCGGTGCTCCGCTGGGCTGGTGTGCTCTATTTGTTTTGGCTCGCGTACGGAATTTGGACAAACCGGGATGGCGAGGTTGCCAGGATGGATGACGGCGCCGGTAGTTTAACCACCTACTACCGCCGCGGCCTCATTACGAACCTGCTCAATCCAAAGGCTGCGATCTTCTACGTTGCGGTCTTGCCGCCATTCATCGAACCGGCGCGCAGCGTGATGCCGCAGACCGTCGTACTGACAACGGCTTATGTCGCGATAGCCACGTTGGTTCACACGCTCATTGTGGCCTTGGCTTCAAGGGCCCGCCCGCTACTGGAAAACGCCGTCACGATGCGGACTCTGCGCCGCACCATGGCCATTTCCGTCACAGTGGTCGCGCTATGGCTGGTCTGGACGACGCGAATGCCGATTGTTCGTTAGGCTAGGCGAGCGGACATTGGCAGGCTATAGCTCCCGGGCTCTGAAACCCAGAACTGCCGAAAGGCGTAACTTAAAGCCGCATGACGACCCCTCAGGACATTAACGCTCTGTTAGCGCGTGTGGCACGCAAGGACCGCGCTGCGTTTGCCGATGTCTACCGGGCAACGTCCGCGAAACTCTATGGAATCGTGCTGCGTATCTTGCATCGCCGGGACATAGCCGACGAGGTGCTGCAAGAGGTTTACGTGAAGATTTGGGACAGAGCAGGCGATTTCAACCCCGAAATGGCATCCCCCATTTCCTGGATGGCTGCGATCGCGCGCAACCGGGCCCTCGACGAAATCCGCCGCAAACGCCCAGAATCGTTAGAAGATCACCCTGAGTTTCTCGACGTGCCGTCCGACGACGAGACCGCGCTACAAAGAGTGATGCGCGGCGAGGACGGCAAGCGCCTCAGCGATTGCCTGTCGCGTCTCGATGCCGACCGGGCGCAAATGGTCGTGCTCGCCTATTGTGAGGGCTTGAGCCGGGACGAACTGGCGCAGAAGTATGGTCAGCCGGTCAATACGATCAAAACCTGGCTCCGCCGCTCCCTGGCGCAACTCAAGGGGTGCCTCGGCTCATGATTGATGCTGACGACATCGATGGCCTGGCTGGCGAATACGTGCTTGGCACGCTTGACGCAGGCGAACGCGCGTCGGTTTCGGCCCGGCGCTTACGCGAACCCGCGCTGAATGCCGCAATCCAGGTGTGGGAGCGCCGCCTTGCGGCGTTGAATGAAGCGGTGCCGGCTGTAACCCCGCCAGCTAGTGTGTTGCCGAAGATCGAGGCGCGGCTCGATGGTTTCGACGTCGCGCCAGCGGGCAGCGCCACAATTCTAGATCTACGCCGCCGCGTTAGCCGCTGGCGCACGACCGCAGCCGTTGCCTCGGCCCTCGCGGCGACGCTCGCCCTGACGATTGGCGTACGTGAGTTCGCGCCGAAGCCTGCATCTCAGAACCTTGTCGCGATCCTACAGAAAGACGCGGCCTCGCCAGCGTTCCTCGTGACGGTCAACGTCGATGATCGCGTCATGACGGTCCGCCCCGTCGCGGCCAAACCGGAAGCCGGCAAGAGCCACGAACTTTGGATCATTCACGACAGCCTTGGAAAGCCGAAGTCGCTCGGTATCGTCGACGATCCGGCTCGAGCGGTGAAGCCAGAACTCGCGAACTACAAACCGGACGTCATCCAGTCGTCGACCTACGCGATCACGCTGGAACCCGAAGGCGGCTCACCGAGCGGCGACCCCACGGGACCCGTGGTGTTCAGCGGCAAAATGTTGCCGGCCGGCGATTTCTGATATCGCCGCGGCCGCCGTCGCGCGATGTCTAAGTGCCCTTATTATTCGCCACGAGTTCACACATGCCGCCAAATGAATCGCGGCGAAGCCACGATTTTAGGGGCGGCATCGGTACGCTTAGTTTAGATCACTCTCATGCGTAAAAAGATTGTGAAAGCAATCGCGAAACTTGTTTTGGATGTCTGCGTAACTCCGGCGCTCTTCCAGAAAGAGCATCAAAATTTTCAACCGGAGAATGCCCCATGCTCAACATCAACTTCGCCGCTTTTGCCGGCGCATTCCTACTCGCGCTTGCTCTTTCGCTCGGTGCCACGGCGCCGTCGCTTGCAGAAATGAAGGAACAAAGCGTTACCGTTGGCGGCGCGCCGATGTTCCCTTCTAAGAACATCATCGAAAATGCTGTCAACTCGAAGGATCACACGACACTTGTCGCAGCGGTCAAGGCCGCCGGTCTTGTCGACACGCTGTCGGGCAAGGGCCCGTTCACGGTGTTCGCACCGACCAACGGCGCCTTCGAAAAGTTGCCGAAGGATACGGTGCCGACGCTCTTGAAGGCTGAAAACAAGGGCACGCTATCCGGCATTCTGACGTATCACGTTGTTGCAGGCAAAATGTCGGCAGAAGACCTTGCGGCTAAGGCAAAAGAAATGGGCGGCAAGGTCGAACTGAAGACGGTCGCCGGCGGCACGATCACCGTTATGGGTGAAAACGGCGGCTGGGTGGTTGTCGATGCTAAGGGCGGCAAGTCGAAGATCACGATCGCAGACGTCAACCAGTCGAATGGCGTGATCCACGTCATCGACGGCGTCATGCTGCCGAACTAAGCCGCAGCAGCAACATTCCTCGGCGCGCGGCGGTCCATCCCGGCCCCCGGATCACCCGCAGCGAGGCGTAAGGCCGGCCGGATCAGAAACATATCCTCTGATTTGGCCGGCCGAATTTTTAAATTGTTCGAACTCGTCTCAGCCACGCCCAATGAACGGCATCGCCGTCGCCATCAGCGTCATAGACTGGACGTTGGCATCAAGCGGCAAGTTGGCAATGTAGAGCACTGCGTCCGCCACGTGCTCAACGTCCATGCGCGGCTCGATCCGGGTTGAGCCATCGGCTTGCAGAATACCAGCCGCCATTTTTGCGGTGAAATCGGTTGCGGCATTGCCGATGTCGATCTGCGAACAGGCGATGTTGTCGGCCCGGCCATCGAGCGCGATAGATTTGGTCAAGCCCGTGATCGCGTGCTTGGTCGCTGTATAGGGTGCCGACAACGGCCGCGGCACCTGCGCTGATATCGAGCCGTTGTTGATGATGCGTCCGCCTTTTGGCGATTGCCACTTCATCAGGCGCATGGCTTCGCGCGCACAAAGAAATGCGCCCGTCAGGTTGACGTCGATGACGTGGCGCCAAGTGTCGAGCGAAATTTCGTCGAGCGGCTGGCCTTGCGCGAAAGTCCCAGCGTTGTTGAACAGTACGTCGAGACGGCCGAACGCGGCGCGTGTTTTCTCGAAAGCTACCACGACGGCCGCTTCGTTCGTCACGTCGGCCGGAATGATAAGCGTCTTGCCACCGTTTGGCGTAGCGGCTTCGCGTGCGGTTTTCGCAAGTTCGTCTGCACGGCGGCCGGTGAGCACGACATGATAGCCGGCAGCCTGCAGCTTGATTGCGACAGCCCGGCCAATGCCGGAGCCTGCGCCTGTGATCAAAGCAACCTTGCCAGGCGCGCTCATCACAGCCCTATCTGGTAGGTACCGGCTTTTCGCCGCGATAGTCGTAGAAACCGCGCCGCGTCTTGCGCCCGAGCCATCCGGCTTCGACGTATTTGACGAGCAGCGGACACGGCCTGTACTTCGAATCCGATAGGCCCTCGTAAAGCACCTGCATGACGCTGAGGCAGGTGTCGAGACCGATGAAGTCGGCGAGTTCTAGCGGCCCCATCGGGTGGTGAGCGCCGAGCTTCATGGCCTTGTCGATGGCCTCGACCGTGCCGACGCCTTCGTACAGCGTGTAAACCGCCTCGTTAATCATTGGCAGAAGGATGCGATTGACGATAAAGGCTGGAAAATCTTCCGAAACCGCCGTGGTCTTGCCGAGGCTCTCGACGAAGGTCTTGGCCGTCGCGAAGGTTTCGTCCTCCGTCGCGATGCCGCGTATCAGCTCGACAAGTTCCATCAGCGGCACCGGATTCATGAAGTGCATACCGATGAAGTCTTCCGGCCGGTCCGTCGTCGCAGCTAGACGCGTGATCGAAATCGACGAGGTGTTGGATGCTAAGATTGCCGTTGGCTTCAGGTGGGGGCAAAGGGCCGCAAAGATCTTGTGCTTGAGTTCCTCGTCTTCGGTCGCGGCTTCGATCACGAGATCGCAATCGCCGAAGGCTTCAAGATTGGGCGCAAACGAGATCAGCTTGAGCGCCTTGTCCTTGGCGGTGTTGCTGATCGCGCCCTTAGCAATTTGGCGCGCCATATTCTTGTCGATGGCCTCAACGCCTTTTTCAAAACTCTCCCGCTTGAGGTCGTTGAGGGCGACTGTGTAGCCGGCAAGTGCCGCGACATGCGCAATTCCGCTTCCCATCTGACCGGCGCCTATGATGCCGACCTTGGCGATGCCCCGCGCCGGTTTCAGCGTTGATTTTGGCTTGTCAACGACCTTTTGCGATTGCGGCATAACGGGTCCTTCGCGCGCAGTTCAATGGCCGGCTTTTTTCAGTTCAGCTTCGAGATCGGGCAATGCCTGAAACAGGTCGGCGACGAGGCCATAGTCGGCAACCTGGAAGATCGGCGCTTCGCCATCCTTGTTGATAGCGACGATGACTTTGGAGTCTTTCATGCCGGCCAGATGCTGAATCGCGCCCGAGATGCCGACGGCGACGTAGAGATCGGGTGCTACGACTTTTCCGGTCTGGCCGACCTGCCAGTCATTCGGCACGAAACCGGCGTCGACCGCCGCGCGTGAGGCACCCATGGCAGCGCCCAGGCGGTCGGCGAGCGGCTCGATGTATTTGGCAAAGTTCTCGCCATTGCCCATCCCGCGCCCGCCGGAAATGATGATCTTGGCCGACGTCAGTTCGGGGCGGTCGGACTTCGTGAGTTCGGCCTTTTCGAACAATGACGCTCCAATTGCAGTTGGAACGCTGACGCTCTCTATCGCGGCCGAACCGCCGTCTGGCGCCACCGCGAAAGCAGCCGTGCGTATCGTAATGACCTTCGTGGTTTCGCTCGACTGCACCGTCTGGATGGCGTTACCGGCATATATAGGCCGCTCGAAGATGTCGGCTGAAACGACTTTCGTGATGTCGGAGATCTGCATAACGTCGAGCTTGGCGGCGACACGCGGCAGAATGTTTTTACCCGATGCGGTAGCGGGTGCAACAATCGCTGAATAGTTGGCGGCGAGCGCAAGTATGACCTCCGCCGCCTCTTCGGCAAGGCCATGTGCGAGCTGCGGGGCGTCAGCGACCAGAACCTTTGCAACGCCGGCAAGTTTCGCAGCCGCGTCCGCCGCTGGCTTACAATTCGAGCCTGCGACGAGAATGTGGATATCGCCGCCAAGCGCCTTTGCAGCCGTCAGAGCCTTGGCCGTCGAGGGCGACAACGCCGCGTTCGAATGCTCGGCGAGGAGGAGAACCGCCATCAGAGCACCCCGGCTTCGGTTTTGAGTTTGTGGACCAGCTCGGCGACGTCCTTGACCTTGATGCCCGCCTTGCGGGTTGGCGGTTCAGCGGTTTTCAGCACCTTGAGGCGTGGCGTGATATCGACGCCAAAGTCCTCGGGCTTCTTGATGTCGAGCGGCTTTTTCTTGGCTTTCATAATGTTCGGTAGTGACGGGTAGCGCGGCTCGTTCAAACGCAAATCCGTGGTCACGACGGCCGGGAGCTTGAGCTTGACGGTTTCAAGCCCGCCATCGACTTCGCGCGTGACCGAGACGCTGCCAGCGGCCGCTTCGATCTTGGACGCGAACGTGCCCTGCGCCCAGCCGAGCATCGCCGCGAGCATCTGACCCGTCTGATTGCAATCGTCATCGATGGCCTGCTTGCCCAGGATCACAAGATCGGGCTTCTCAGTATCGACGATGGCCTTCAACAGTTTGGCAACAGCCAACGGCTCGATTGATACGCCATCCGCCGTCTCAACCAGGATGCCGCGGTCGGCACCAATTGCTAGCGCAGTCCGGATGGTTTCCTGCGACTTGGCGGCGCCGATCGAGACGACAACGACCTCGGTCGCGCCGCCCTTCTCTTTCATGCGAACGGCTTCTTCGACGGCGATTTCGTCGAACGGGTTCATCGACATTTTGACGTTGGCGAGGTCGATGCCAGTGCCATCCGGCTTGACGCGAATTTTGACGTTGTAGTCGACGACTCGTTTGACCGGCACCACGATCTTCATGCCATTCGCCAGTGGTCTGGCGCTCCCAATGCTATTTTTTACGGCGTTTTGTGTTGAACCAATGCAGCTATGTTGCAGCGCGTCGATCACGGCCTAAGCGCTCGATGCAAACCGCGGCTTGCACCGCTGTTTGGCTAAGACCTGGGGCGGTTTTCGCAACTGCGAAGGCGGAAGCTACGGGCCGGTCCAGATGAAGTCAATTGCCGCAGGCGTCGCGGACGGCGGCTTTCAGAACCAATAGGGGGTTCTGGATCGTCAGGTCAGCGTCCGAACAGCGGCACGCCAGGCCGGCGCAGCATAAGAACCAACAGTGCACCCGCGAGCAGACCGCCGATATGCGCCCACCAAGCCGTCGGCCCGGACTGCGGCAGGGCAACCATAACAAGCTGAAAGACGATCCAGGCCCCAAGTGCCCAAGCGGCCGTAATGCGCAGCGGGATGAATTTCAACACTAGAACCCAGACGCCGACCCGCGGGTGCAACATCAGATAGGCTGCGATAACACCCGACACGGCGCCACTGGCCCCGATCAGCGCGTCGGAACTCTCCGGCAGCATCATCGTGTGCGCGAGAGCGGCGGCGACGCCACAGGCGAGATAGAACACGAGAAATCGAAAGTGCCCAAGCCCGTCCTCGACGTTGTCGCCAAACACCCACAGGAACAGCATGTTACCGATCAGGTGCATGACGTCACCATGCAGGAACATGTAGCTGAGCAGCGTTGCCCGCTCCGGCACGGCGAGACTGTCGCCCGAACCCGGCGCCACACCGCCGCCGATGATGTTCACCTGCAGCAGTTCCTGCGGCACGACGGCGAAACTGGCCAGTAGCGCGTCGGTTGAAAGCGGCAGCGATTCGAAGAAAAATGCGACCACATTGGCTGCAATCAGTGCCACGGTCACGTACTGGAACCGGATCGATTTGAGCGGATTGTCATCGCCAATCGGAACGAACATGGCAGCCGTCCTTTTGCGATTGGTGTGATGCGGGCCTAAGTTCTAACGGTTCTTGCCCGGCACCCAGAGGACGTCAGCCTTGCCGCGATCATTGACGTAGCGCCCGGCAACGAACAAAAAATCAGACAGCCGGTTGATGTATTTGAGCGCCGCGGAACTGACAGGCTCGTTGGGAAGGTTCGCCAGCTCGACCATGATCCGCTCGGCGCGGCGGCTCACCGTGCGCGCCACATGCAGGGCCGCGGCAGCCGGTGTGCCACCTGGCAGCACGAACGACTTCAACGGCTGCAACACGGCGTTCATCAGATCGATTTCATTTTCGAGGCGCTTGACCTGAGCCTCCGACATGCGCAGCGGCTCGTATGGCAGCTTCTCGCCGCGGTCCGGCACGCACAAATCAGCACCGAGATCGAACAAATCGTTCTGAACCCGCAACAGCATCTGATCGACCTCATCCTCGGCGCCGCCAAGATGAATGCGGACCATGCCAATCTGGGCATTGGTTTCATCGACGGTTCCATAAGCGGCGATCCGCACCGACGTTTTCGGCACCCGCTCGCCGGAGCCGAGCGCGGTCGTGCCGGCATCGCCGGTTTTCGTATAGATTCGATTGAGGACAACCATAGCGAACCCTTAAGTGCGGGCGTAGAGCACGTAAGCGATAATGACCAGGATTGCGAAAAACTGAAGGCCGACGCGCCAGCGCATCAGTTTCTGGCTTGTGTTAGGACTCGTTCCCTTCAACATGCTGTACAAACCGAGTATTAGGACGATCAGGACCGCAAAAACGGCGATCGTGGTCGAGTGAAAAAGCACATCCTGCATTGCATGTTCCCGGGCGTTGACGTCCCATGAACTAGGCCGAACATGGCGGCATGGCAACCGCAATCGAGCCGTATGCGGGGAATTTCAGCGCCGGGTATCCGATCCGTCAGCGCATTACCGAATTGAAATTTGCTCTGCGCAAGAAAAGCCTTAATTTTCCAGCGTTGAATCGCGTAACGTGCGCTTTGGGCCCAGGGTATTGGCCCAGCCATTGACCCTGTGCCTTTGGAACAAAGAATTGGTGCTGCACAAAACAAGGCCAACTCTGCTCCGCGATGCCGCAGCCAGACATTGCCTGCGCTTTGCAGTCGCGTGTGCGGCACTCCTTATCGCGGCGCCCGCATTTACACAGTCACCAGCGCCCGCAACCGGAGATGATGCCAAGCGCGCACTCGAGCAAAGCAAAACCGGGCTATCGACGGCCGAGAGTAAGGCCAAGGCGATACAGTCCGACCTGACCGAGATCGATGCCGAGCGCGAACGCCTCAACTTGCGGCTTCAAGAAACCGCCGCCCTCGTACAGCGCAGCGAAGCGAAGTTGACCTCGATTGAAGGCCGCATGTCGGAACTCGAGGCCCAGGAGACGATCGTACGCGGCACGCTTGGCCAGCGGCATGGCCAGATCGCGCAACTGCTCGCAGCCTTGCAGCGCATGGGCCGCAACCCGCCTCCCGTGCTTATCACACGGCGCGAAGACGCCTTAAAGATGGTGCGTAGCGCCATGCTATTGTCATCGGCGTTTCCTGAACTCAAGGGCCAGGCCTTGAACCTTGCCCAGCGCCTAGAAGATCTCGTGCGTGTCATTGGCGACATCCGCACCGAAGGCGAGCGGCTTCAGGCCGAAACGGATCGCCTGAACGAGGCCCGGACGCGGCTTGCAAGTTTGATGGATGCCAAGAAGCTAACACTCGCCGACCGCCAGTCGGAACTCGCCGCCGTTCAAGCCGCTTCCGCCGAATACACGAAAAGCGTCACCGACTTGACCGAACTGATTACGAAATTCGACCAAACCGTCACCGAGAAAACCGGCCTTGGCGCCTATCAGAACGAATTGAAATCGACCGCAGCAACGCCATCGGCGGTTCCGGTACCGGAGCCCGCGAAAGAAGCGGCCGGCAAGCTCGTCGTCTCGGAAACCGCGCCCGGCCCGGCGCCCAGCGTCGACGTGGCAAAGGAAACGCAGATCGCAGCCCTATCGCCGCCGCCGCGCTTAAAGCCGCCAATCGTTGAACTGGCGCCATCACAAAACGGCGCTGGCCTTGGAAACCCGGGGCGCATGCGCCCAGCCATACCGTTCGCTGCTGCTCAGACAAAATTACCACTCCCCGTACAAGGCCGGCGCGTTTTGGCATTCGGCGAACGCACACAATACGGCGGCCAATCCAAGGGTATCGTCCTCGAAACGCGGCAAGCAGCCCAAGTCATTGCTCCCTGCGACGGCTGGGTTGTTTACGCAGGAGAATTCCGCAGCTATGGGCAACTCTTGATCATCAACACCGGCGACGGCTATCATATGCTTCTCGCTGGCATGTCGCAGATCGATGTCCAGCCCGGCCAATTTGTGCTGACCTCAGAACCGGTCGGCGCCATGAGTGGCAGCCCGAAGACGGCGCCGTCGAGTGTTCCATCGAATGCCCCCGTCCTTTACGTCGAATTGCGTAAGGACGGACGCCCAATAGATCCCGACCCCTGGTGGGTCCCAGTTAGTCAGCAGAAGGTACAAGGATAATGCGCAAGACGGATTACGCGTTCTGGACGTTTCTGCTGATGATGGGGCTGGCTGGAGCCACCACGTTTCTGAGCGTGACCCAGACGTACTCGGCAACACCTTCCCAGAACTCAGAGCTTTACCGGCAGCTTGATCTTTTCGGCGACGTGCTCGAACGAGTCCGGTCCGACTATGTTGAAAAGCCCGATGACACCCAGCTGATCGAAAACGCCATCAACGGCATGTTGTCATCGCTCGACCCGCACTCGTCCTACATGAGCCCGAAGAATTTCCGCGACATGCAGGTGCAGACGCGCGGCGAGTTCGGCGGTCTCGGCATCGAAGTGACGATGGAAAACAACGTCATTAAGGTTGTCTCACCGATCGACGATACTCCGGCTGCCAAGGCCGGATTGATGGCGAACGACTTGATCACCCATCTCGACAACGAACAGATCACCGGCCTGACACTTGAGCAGGCCGTCGAGAAGATGCGCGGCCCCGTCCATACACCGATCACGCTGACGATCGTGCGTAAGGGCCGTGACGACGCCTTCGACGTCAAGGTCGTGCGCGACGTGATCCGCATCAACGCCGTCAAGTCGCGGGCCGAGGGCGATGTCGCCTATATCAAAGTCTCGACCTTCAACGAGCAGACGCATACCAACATGGTCAAGGCCATCGAGACGCTGAACAAGGAGATCGGCAGCAATCTCAAGGGCTACATCATCGATCTGCGCAACAACCCCGGCGGACTGCTCGACCAGGCCATCGCTGTATCCGACGACTTTTTAGAACGCGGCGCGATTGTGTTGACGAAGGGCCGCAATAACGAGGAAACGCAGCGCGCAAATGCCCGGCCCGGCGACATCACGGACGGCAAGAAAGTGACGATTTTGATCAACGGCGGCTCGGCATCGGCATCAGAAATCGTTGCCGGCGCGCTTCAAGACCACAAGCGGGCAACCATCATCGGCACGCGCTCGTTCGGCAAGGGATCTGTCCAGACGATCATACCGCTGGGTGCAAATGGGGCAATCCGGCTGACCACGGCGCGCTACTATACGCCGTCGAACCGCTCGATCCAAGCCAAGGGTATCGAACCCGATATCTTGATTGAGTCAGAAATTCCGGACGATCTCAAGGCCAAACTCGGAGCTGAAAAGCCGCGCGGTGAAGCCAGCCTCAGGGGCCATCTGTCGAACCCGAGCGACACCAATGACAAGGACAAGGCTAAGGATGCAAAGGACGCCAAGGAAGGCGACAAACCGAAGGTGAAGGAAGAGGTTTCGGGGTCGTCATCCTACGTGCCGAAAGAGCCTGAGAAGGATACGCAGCTCCAGTACGCGCTGTCGTTCCTTCGCGGTACGGCCAAGGAGCCGCCGGCAGCCAGTACTGCAACGCCACCGGCGGCTGACGCCACAACACAGGCTCCGGCTGGTGGCACTGACCTCGAGAAAAAGGCGACGCCGAACTGATGCTGCAGAGACGCCATCGAACATTCAAGACGGGCGCCCAGTGCGCCCGTCTTTTTTATTGAGAGAACGCGACAAGGACAATCATGACCGATAGCCAGCGGACAAAGGCTGTTGACCCGTCTGGACTTCCGTACCGGCCGTGCGCCGGGCAGATGGTCATTAACCGCGCTGGACTCGTGTGGATCGGTTGCCGGGCCGACGCCAAGAACGAGGCTGAAGGGCGCGGCGCCTGGTGGCAGATGCCGCAAGGCGGAATTGACGACGGCGAAGACCCAAAGGCCGCCGCCGTCCGCGAACTCTATGAGGAAACCGGCATCCGGTCGGTCGAATTGCTGGCCGAGCTTACCGGCTGGCTGACATATGACCTGCCGCCCGATTTGATCGGCAAGGCCTGGGGCGGCCGCTACCGCGGCCAGAAACAGAAGTGGTTCGCCTTCCGCTTTCTGGGCGACGACAGCGAGATTTCGATCGATCCGCCGCCTGGTTACGAGCGCGAATT
Source organism: Hyphomicrobium sp. (assembly GCA_031402935.1). Lineage (GTDB taxonomy): Bacteria > Pseudomonadota > Alphaproteobacteria > Rhizobiales > Hyphomicrobiaceae > Hyphomicrobium_B. The sequence continues at coordinate 20,043 of JANNSR010000186.1, forward strand.
CGTGGCATGGCGATGGGCGCCGGTAGACGAATTGTTGGACCTGATCGTGCCGTTTAAGCGCGACGTCTACCGCCAGGTGCTAGCCGAATTCGCTGTCCGGGCCCGGCCAGCCGGGGCCTAGCGGTTCCTCGCTGTTGCGGCGCACACAACATATAAAGCCTTCAGGCGCGGGTTTATGACAGCCTAATGTCATCAGATTGCTATGTTTTTTCTGTACTCTCAGCGAATCACTGCTTTATGTTATCCTCTAGTTATCCACAGGCTGACTGTTTTCATGACACTCATTGCTGACACCACCGACGATAGCCCTGGCGTCCTGCCGGTCAGGGCCTGCGTCGGTATCATGCTGCTCAACACGGAAGGCAAGGTCTGGGTCGGGCGCCGGCGCCCGAAATGGGCCGGCGATCATTCGGCCCACATCTGGCAGATGCCGCAGGGCGGCATAGAGAAATTCGAGCCGCCGCGCATCGCAGCTTTGCGTGAACTGCGCGAAGAAACCGGTGTCACGAGCGTCGAAGTTTTGGCCGAGCACCCGGAATGGCTGACCTACGAATTACCTGAAGCGCTGCTCGGCGTTGCGCTGAAGGGCCGGTATCGCGGTCAGTGCCAGAAATGGTTCGCGATGCGCTTTCTCGGGCAAGATAGCGAAATCGATATCGGACCGAAGGATGGCTTGAAGGCAGAGTTTGAGAGCTGGCGTTGGGCCCCTCTCGAAATCGTGCCGAAGCTGATCGTGCCGTTCAAGCGCGACGTCTACGATCGCGTGGCCGGGTCATTTGGACACTTGGCGATCGCATAATCGCGCAATCCTGGTCCGCCGTAACAGCATGAGATTGGATCGGCAAGCTGTGCGTCGGAGCTAAACTGAGCTGGCCTGACGCCGGCTTTTCGCCAGTTCCAACGCCTGTAGCAGCGTGCCCAATGCATCCAGGTCGCCCGGCGTTGAGTCGAGATTGGCATGCGCAACAATGGCGCCCTGAGCACCACTCTCATCGGGCACTGCGGGCGCGGCCATCGCGGATGCGTAAAAGCTCATTTCACCGCTGATGCTTTCCAACAGACGGGCAAGCTCGCCAATCGTTGCATCGTCCGGCGACATAAGAATCTCATTAAGCGCCCTCGCCAACGGGTGCTGTTCGTCCAGATCGGCGGGGGCCTCATTCATGCCCATGGCTGGCAGGTCTTTGGCGGATTGGGTCATGAGGGTCAGGTCCGAATCACGTGTTCGCGTTCAGACAAGCCTCGATCACAGCCGTTACCGAAAGGTGAACGCGCGCGGGACGCAGTGGGATCGTGATGGGGTTGGCAGGCTAAGCAGCCTTGGAGCCGAGCCGCTTCAATTCAGCGACGAGCGTATCGGCCATCATCTTCGCCGCGTCATCCTTGGCGGCGGCCAGTTCGGCTTCCGCCGTTTTCAGTTCGTCCGCCAGAACCGCAGGTGTCATATCCTCGACGTCATAGGCCTTTTGCGCCAGGACTGTGAGACGCGACGGATCAACCTCAGCGAAGCCAGCTTTGACGAACAGACGCCGCTTGCTGCCGCCAGCTGTGACGTCGAGAACACCGGGCCGCAGTGTTGCAATGACCGGCGCATGGCCCGCAAGCACGGCAAAATCTCCGTCCGCGCCCGGCACAACAACCTGATCGGCATCGACCGAGAGCAGAATGCGCTCCGGCGATACGAGTTCGAATTTGAATGTGCCTGCCATCGTTAGCCGTCCTTGCCAGCGCTATGCCGCGCTAAAATCCGCTAAACCGCTTCGTCTTCACCCTCGCCGCCGGCCTTAGCGCGGACGTCTTCCGGCGTTTGCAACTTAGAGCCGCAGAACGGGCAGAAGAACAGCGGGTGGTCGACGAGACCCGGCTCTTCTTCTTCGAGATCGACAAGACCAACCGTCATGTAGATGACGCCATCTGGCCCGACCGTGATCAACGGCTCGAAGTCGCCACCCTCGAGGGCTTCCTTCAGCTCTTCGCAGCAGCTGCCAAACTTGGGCGCGGCTTCAGCCATGGTCTTGTCTCCTGAAAGCCGGCGACCCGAGGCCACCCGCCCTTATGCCGCTTCCGCAAGCTTCTCGGCCTTGGCGATGGCTTCGTCAATGCTGCCGACCATGTAGAACGCCGGCTCGGGCAAGTGATCGTAGTCGCCGTTGCACAGACCCTTGAAGCCCTTGATCGTGTCGGCGAGCGCCACCTGCTTGCCGGGCGAGCCGGTGAACACTTCAGCGACCGAGAACGGCTGTGACATGAAGCGTTCGATTTTGCGGGCGCGGGCAACCGTCAGCTTGTCGTCCTCGCTGAGTTCGTCCATCCCGAGAATGGCGATGATGTCCTGCAGCGATTTGTACTTCTGCAGGATCGACTGAACTTGACGCGCGACCGCATAGTGCTCTTCGCCGACGATGCGCGGGTCCATCATGCGCGATGTCGAGTCGAGCGGATCGACCGCCGGATAGATGCCCTTTTCAGCGATTGAGCGCGACAGCGTCGTGGTTGCGTCCAAATGCGCGAACGACGTCGCGGGCGCCGGGTCGGTCAAGTCGTCGGCCGGCACGTAAATGGCCTGCACCGACGTGATCGAACCCTTGGTCGTCGTGGTGATGCGCTCTTGCAGCGCGCCCATGTCGGTAGCTAATGTCGGCTGATATCCGACGGCTGAGGGAATACGGCCCAAGAGCGCCGACACTTCCGAGCCGGCTTGCGTGAAGCGGAAGATGTTGTCGACGAAGAACAGCACGTCCTGGCCCTTGTCGCGGAAATCTTCAGCAACCGTCAGCCCCGTCAGCGCGACGCGCATACGCGCACCCGGTGGTTCGTTCATCTGGCCAAACACCAGCGCGCACTTGGAACCCTTGGTCGAGCCGTTATTCTTCTTCGGGTCGACATTGACCTTGGATTCGATCATTTCGTGATAAAGGTCGTTGCCTTCGCGCGTACGCTCGCCGACGCCGGCGAACACCGAATAGCCGCCGTGCACCTTGGCGATGTTATTGATCAATTCCATGATGAGAACGGTCTTGCCGACACCAGCGCCGCCGAACAGGCCGATTTTACCGCCCTTGGCGTACGGAGCCAGCAGGTCGACGACCTTGATGCCCGTGACCAGGATCTGCGCTTCGGATGCCTGATCGGCAAAGCTCGGCGCCGGCTGGTGGATGGCACGCGACACGGCGGTCTTGATGGGGCCGGCCTCGTCGATCGGTTCGCCGATTACGCTCATGATGCGCCCTAAGCATTCGTCTCCCACTGGTACCGAAATCGGCGCGCCGGTATCCGAAACGTCCTGTCCACGCACGAGGCCTTCGGTCGAGTCCATCGCAATCGTGCGCACAGTGCTTTCGCCCAAATGCTGCGCCACTTCGAGAACCAGACGGTTGCCGCCGTTTTTGGTCTCGAGCGCGTTCAAAATCGCTGGCAAATGCCCGTCGAACTGCACGTCGACGACAGCGCCTGTGACCTGGCGAACCTTACCAACCATATTCGTAGCCATTGCTTCGCTTCCTTAACGGTTCGTTGGGATTAGAGCGCTTCCGCGCCCGAAATGATTTCGATGAGTTCTTTGGTGATGTTGGCCTGACGGAGCCGGTTATATTTGATCGTCAACTTGTTGATCATGTCGCCGGCGTTGCGCGTGGCGTTATCCATTGCGGACATGCGCGCGCCCTGTTCGGACGCCGAGTTTTCGAGCAGGCCGCGAAACACCTGCGTCGAGATATTGCGGGTGAGCAGATAGCCCATCACTTCCTCTTCGCCCGGCTCGTATTCGTGGATGGCGCTGGCACCCTTCGCGCTCTCGCCCTTGGCCTCGGGGATTTTTGCCGGAATCAACCGCAGCGCGGTCGGCTTCTGAGAGATGACCGACTTGAATTCCGAGAAATATAGCGTCGCGATATCGAACGCACCGGCCTCGAACATGGCGAGCACCTTGTTGGCGACACCTTCGGCATGGCCGAAGTTCAACTGCTTGATGCCCTGGAAATCAACACGCTCGACGATGTTCTTTGCAAGGTCGCGACGCAGGTTGTCGGTGCCCTTGCGCCCTACCGTTAGAATTTTCACGGTTTTGCCAGACGCGATCAGTTTCTGTGCGTCCTGGCGCGCGAGCTTGGCAATGTTCGAATTGAAGCCGCCGCATAGGCCGCGCTCTGCCGTCATGACGATCAGTAGATGCACCTGGTCTTTGCCGGTGCCGACGAGTAGTGGCGACGCACTGTTCTTGTCAGCAACCTTCGAGGCGAGGCTCGCCAGCACGCCGTCCATGCGCTCGGCATAGGGGCGCGCGGCAGTTGCTGCTTCCTGGGCGCGGCGCAGCTTGGCCGCGGCGACCATCTGCATCGCCTTCGTGATTTTCCGCGTCGCCTTGACGGAGGCGATACGGTTGCGCATGTCTTTTAAGCTCGCCATCGAGCGCTCTCCTCAAGGGTCTCGATTAAGCCGTGAAGCCCTTGGTGTACTTGTCGAGGAAATCGACGAGTTTCTTTTCAGTGTCGCTTGACAGCGCTTTTTCCTTAGCCGTCGCTTCGAAGATCGATTTCTCAGCGCGCAGGCCAGCGAGCAATCCTTGCTCGAACTTGCTGATTGCCGGGACCGGAATGCCGTCGAGATAGCCGCGTGTACCGGCGAAGATGACCGCGACCTGTTCTTCCATTTTCAGCGGCGAGAACTGCGGTTGCTTCAGAAGTTCGGTCAGGCGCGCGCCGCGGGCGAGCAACTTCTGCGTCGCGGCATCGAGGTCAGAACCGAATTGCGCAAACGCCGCCATTTCGCGGTACTGCGCCAGTTCGCCTTTGATTTTGCCGGCAACCTGCTTCATGGCCTTCGTCTGCGCCGACGAACCGACGCGCGACACCGACAGGCCGACGTTCACGGCCGGACGGATGCCCTGATAGAACAAATCGGACTCGAGGAAGATCTGGCCGTCGGTGATCGAAATGACGTTGGTCGGAATGAACGCCGACACGTCGTTGCCCTGGGTTTCGATAACGGGTAGCGCCGTCAGCGAACCCTTGCCGGCGGCATCGCCCATTTTCGCGGCACGCTCGAGCAGGCGCGAGTGGAGATAGAACACGTCGCCCGGATAAGCTTCGCGACCCGGCGGCCGGCGCAACAGCAGCGACATCTGACGATAAGCGACGGCCTGCTTCGACAAGTCGTCGTACGCGATCACGGCGTGCATGCCGTTGTCGCGGAAGTATTCGCCCATGGTGCAGCCGGTGAACGGCGCCAGGTACTGCAGCGGCGCTGGATCGGAGGCGGTTGCCGCAACGATGATCGAATATTCCAGCGCGCCGCGCTCTTCGAGAACCTTGACGAATTGTGCAACTGTCGAACGCTTTTGGCCGATGGCAACGTAGACGCAATAGAGCTTTTGGCCCTCATCGGTGCCGGCGTTCAGCGACTTCTGGTTGAGGATGGTGTCGAGAATGACAGCGGTTTTACCGGTCTGGCGGTCGCCGATGACGAGCTCGCGCTGACCGCGGCCGATCGGAATGAGCGAGTCGATGGCCTTGAGGCCCGTCGCCATCGGCTCATGCACCGATTTGCGCGGCAGGATGCCCGGCGCCTTGACGTCGACGCGCATGCGCTTGTCCGACTTGATTGGACCCTTGCCGTCGATCGGATTGCCGAGGCCATCGACAACGCGGCCGAGAAGGCCCTTGCCGACGGGAACTTCCACGATGGCGCCAGTGCGCTTAACGGTGTCGCCTTCCTTGATGCCGCGGTCGTCGCCGAAAATAACGACGCCGACGTTGTCGCTTTCTAGGTTCAGAGCCATGCCGCGAATGCCGCCGGGGAACTCGACCATTTCACCGGCTTGAACATTATCGAGGCCGTAGACGCGGGCGATGCCGTCGCCGACGGAGAGCACCTGGCCGATCTCTGAGACCTGCGCTTCTTTGCCGAAATTCTTGATCTGATCCTTGAGGATCGACGAGATCTCTGCGGCCCGGATATCCATTTTGATCTTGACCTCTTCCCTTGGTCGTTTCGGTTTCAGGCCCGCATCTTCGGCGAACCCGTGTTCTTGAAATGCAAAAATCGCCGCTGAAAAATTCCAGCGGCGTTTGTTATTCGTTCTAGGCGCCCGTCGCGCTCAAGGTGGTCTTGAGGTTCTGGAGTTTGGTTTTGAGAGACGAATCGATCATGCGGCTGCCGATTTTGACGACGAGACCGCCGAGCAGGGACGGATCGACAGTGGCATTCAGCGTGACGTCCTTACCGACCGACGCCTTCAGCGCTTCCTTGAGCGCTGCCGTCTGCGCGGCGTTCAGCGCAACCGCACTTGTCACTTCGGCGGCAACCTCGCCGCGCGCCTTTGCAGCGTGAGCGCGGAAAGCCTTGATCATGTCGGACGCGGCAAACAGCCGGCGATTCTTGGCGATCAGCTTCAGGAAGTTGCTCGCAAGTCCGCCGATCCCGGCTTTGGCGAGCACAGCGTCGAGCGCGCGCTCCTGATCCTCAGCCGCAATGACCGGGCTGCGGACCAGACGGGTAAGGTCCGCGCTTTCGTTCAACATTGCCTGAAATTTTGTGAGATCAGCTTCGACTTCGGAAATCTTTGATGTCTCTTTTGCAAGGTCGAACAAGGCCGACGCATAGCGTCCTGCCACGCCTTCAACGATTTTGTCGTCCGTTGCCACGTCGCGCGCTCACGATCGCGCCCGTTGGGCGCATGGGGGGCGGGGCACAAGAAGAGCCCGAAAACGCCCGCTTCAAGGGAAGGTCGTTACTGGCGAAAGGGACGTTGCAGGGTAAGGATGCCCCACCGGCCACCCCTTTGAAAGCCGCGGTGTCCTTAACATGGGCCCCCCTGGGCTTCAACGTCTCGGCCAGGGGCGCGTTGCCGCATTCGACTGCCGGTTGGGGATAGGGCGTTACTGGCGCTGCGATCAACATGAACGGTTGTTGCACCTCCCATTCAAACCGCGTTCAGAGCGAGGCGGCTAAATCCACACCCATACACGCCGCCGGGATCGTCCGGGCCAAGCGTTTCAGTGGGCAGGGAGCCTCACACCATGTCACCGACCAAGGTCATGACAACCGCCATTCTGGCCGCCAGCGTCGCTGCCGGCAGTCTCATTCCGCTTTCAAGCGCCGCCAACGCCCGCGATTGGAACGGAAACCGCCACGGCGACCGCGACGGGCCGCGCATCGAACGCTTTGAACCACGCGAGCACGGCCGCTCGAACCGTTGGGGCGAACCGCGCCGCAACTACCGAACCCAGTACGATTACCGTGACGCAAATGCCGGTCACTACCGCAAGCGCGACCACACCGGCCGCAATGTCGCGATTGGCATTTTCGCGGCGATGCTCGGCCTCGCTATCGCGTCGGAAGCCAGCCGCGCCAACCACTATGACGGCTATCGCGACTAGTCCGCGCACCGTTTCCGAATAGCGGGAAGACCCGGGGCCGTTCCAGCGGGGCGGCCCCGGGGCTTTTGTTTGTCACAGCGCATCCCTCAACCACACCGGCATCTGCCACGGCATGACGAACACGAGGTCAAACCCGAGCTGGTACGTCTGATAGCGTGCATGCTTGGCGAGCCAAAGTTCAGATGCCCGATGCACGCGCTGGCGAAGGCGCGGTGTGATCGCAGCTTCGCACTCTTCAAGCGTCGCCCGGCGCTTGACCTCGACAAAGGCGACGCGGCCGCGCTTGCATGTGATCAAATCAATTTCGCCGGCGGCGTTCTTATAGCGGCGCGCCAGTATGCGATGGCCTTTTGCGATCAGATACGCCGCCGCCGCAAACTCCGCCGTGTGCCCGCGCCGGTAGCCCCGCTGGCGCCGCGCTGAAGGCTCGTTCGCCCCACTCACGGCGCTGGACCTTTGAGTTTGAGGCCAAGATCGTAGACGCGGGTCTTCGAAACGCCGAGCGCGTCGGCGACCGCATGTGCCGCATCTTTCAGCTTCATCGTCTGGAGCGCGGCTGCGAGCCGGTCGCTGATGTCAGCGTCCATCACCTCGGTTTTGCCGGGTGGGCCGACGACGAGCACAACTTCGCCTTTAAGGTCTCGCTTGGCGATTTCGGCGGCAAGGTCAGCCAGCGTGCCGCGTGCGAGTTCCTCGTGCAGCTTGGTCATCTCGCGCGCCATCACGCCATCGCGCGGGCCCAGCAGCTCAGCCATATCGGCGAGCGTTCCGGCCGTTCGCTGCGGCGATTCAAAAAAAACCAGCGTGCCTGGAATGCCGCGCAACTCAGCAAGACGGGCGCGGCGCGCCGCCTGCTTGGGCGGTAGAAAGCCAGCAAAGAAAAACGCGTCCGTCGGCAGACCGCTCGCGGCCAGCGCCGTGATGACCGACGACGGCCCTGGGATCGAAATCACCGGATGCCCCGCGGCCACGCAG
>JANNSR010000187.1:0-6958 GCA_031402935.1 Hyphomicrobium sp.
TTGAGTGCAATTCCAATGTAACGCACGCGACCTGCGATTTTTTCCTTCTTCACGCCAAGTTCTGAAAACTCGCGCATGAAACTCGTCATCGCCGAAGGCTCCTTGTTCTTGGCTTCACACCAAGTGCAATAGTCTTCGTACAAGTCGTTAGCAGTCACACTTGATCCATCCTGGACCTCGACATTCTCCTTGTAGAAACGTTCGGTGTTGGACTCAGGGACAAGTCTCTTGGCTGGCGGCACGGCCCGTGTCTCGGCGGCGCGGATTTTTTCCGCGGGCCCCGGATCGACAGGCTTTGCTTCGGCAACGGCGACGTCGAGGGGAACCTCGAGCGAGCGATTGTCGTTGGCGCCAGAACGCGGCTTTGTTGCTGAAACGGCAACCGGCGTACGCGCCGGTTCCGCCACCGCTGCCGCAGCGGTGCTGCCATCCGCGGCAGCCGTTCTCGGGGCCGCGGGTGCCTGGTGGTCGTAGATACGCCACTGGCTGAAAGCGACGTACATGCCGAAGCCAGATCCAACCTCGAGCAGCAGCGCGACGAAGATCGTCAAAGCCATCTGCACGTTCTCGATCTTGACGTTCGGGAAGAACGCCGCCGCAAGTTCGGTCAACACCTTGGCCTGCGGATCGGCTTCCGACATCACTGTCGTGCCCTCCGTCGACTGCAGCTTGGCCTTGATTTCGGCGATACGCGCGTCTGCCGTCTTGGCTCCGCTTGCTGACGCAAGCTCGGCGTTGAGGGCGTGGTACTCCTGGCAGAACGTCCGTTCCGATTTGGACGAGACGTCCGTGCAGCCGTTCGACCATTTCCAACCCTTCTGGGTTTTCAGGCCGTCGATCGCGCTTTGCACCGCTTCATAGGGGCGATGCTGCGGGATCCACCCCGATTGCTCTTCGGCCCGCTTCAGTTCGGCTCTGAGGTCCGTGTAGACCTGAGCTTCCTGTGCGCGGTGGCCGGTCGAGTCGGACCGGTTCAAGGCCGCGTGCCCAAGCGCCGACGTCATCGAGTAGGCGGTGACAACCACCCACACGAGCGCCGAGGCTGCGGCCTGCGACCAGACTTTGTTTCGGACTGCGGCGAAGAAAAAGAACGGAATGAGTGCCTTCAAGCAGTCGGCAGCAGCGGACGCTGCTCCGTAAATTTGGCCGTCAAACTCGGTTCGTCCGAGACTGAAGCCAAAACGCCAGTTCATGGCAGCCGATACGGCGAGTAGAACGCCGGCTGCTAGAACCCCCAACACGCCTAAAACGTGTCTCATAGGATTCATAAGTTTGCCCTCTCCTTTGCGAGGACCGTTTCTCAATACGCAACACGGGAAAAAGACCCGGCCATTTCGGTCTTGTGGTCCATGCACCCGAGGAGTGAAAAATGCGGACCAAGCCCCCACACGCCATTACGGGCGCAACGACGCCGTTATCTGCGCCTTTTGACCGTGAGCTCCGGCGCCATCCCCATGGCCACCGGCGGACAAAAACAGCAGTGCACGAGCCGCTACGCGTGAGAGCTAGCGCCATGCACAAGACAACCGATTATCCACTGAAGGTTCGCCGCTCGAACCCGATTGTGGACAACTCCGCTGGCCATGCGCAGGGCAAAGTTAAGAACGCGAAACGAATCCCCTCGTTAAGCAGCGTTAGGTGATTTGGGCAAACTTGTCCATGTGGCTTGCCCTTGAAAACTCAAGGGTTTGGCCGACATCCAGGGCCTTGCAGCCAGTTGCCGGGCGGGCCATGGCGATTCGACAACGCGGTTCAGCACGCCAAATTGTGCATGTTTCAACCCAGAGTTATCAACCGGTTGTCCACATTGTTGCCGAGCTGTCCACTGGTGTAAGCCTCGGATTTCGCGCCGCCTGCCAGGCGGCCAGACTGTTTGGTATTTGCAATCTGACGGTCACGCCATAAGTACATTTGTTCCAGTTGCAGATAAGAGTTTTTCGGTTACCAAATTTTTAAATATGGTGCATTCTGAGGTTCGGAGGCTTGGTGCGCGCGGCCGTCCGGTTTAAGAGCCGTTCCAGCGGAGTTTTGGAAGTATCCAAACGGCAATGAGAGGGCAGGCCGCACCAAAGCCCTCCGATCGACACATCCTGAAGCGGCTAGTCCTGACGGGGCTAGATTTGAGTAGTTGAGTATCAGAGGAGTACGGGTCATGCAGCGGCTCAGCGGAATGCTGTTGATGCTGGCAGGCGCGGCGTTTGGCGCATTTGGCTATTTATATCTGCCGCCGCCGCAGAATGACGCCGAAAAGCTTGCAGAGGTGACGCGCATCTCGGCAGCGCCCGATCGCGATATCCGGCCTGCGCCCGGTCTCGACCGGACCTTCTCGCCTGCAACACCGTTGTGGCCATCGGAAACTCAAGTTGCAGCCGGCAGTAGCGCTGGTTCATCAGATGCCCCCGCTGCTGCGAAGCCGAACGCAACATGGACTGCGGTTGTGACGGCCGAGCCATCACGTGCCGGCAAGCTGACATCGTCTAAACCTGGCGACGCGGACACACGCGCCGTTCTAACGCGCGATCTGCAGACCGAGCTTCAGCGCGTCGGATGCTATGGCGGCGAAATCAACGGTACGTGGACCGCTTCGACCAAGCGCGCCATGTCGGCATTCATGGATCGGGTCAACGCCACGCTGCCGATTGAGGAACCTGATTACATTCTGCTGACACTCGTGCAGGGTCAAAAGGCGATCGCGTGCGGCGTAGACTGCCCTAAAGGCCAGCTTCAGTCCCAGGATGGGCGCTGCGTGCCGCAGGCGGTCATGGCGCAGACGACACGGAAAACCCAGCGCGCCGAAGAACGCCGCCTTGCAGAAATCCAAAAGTCGCAACAGCAGCAGCGCGTCGCCGGCGAGTTGCGCGCCACCGAGCAGGCGCGCCGTCTTGCTGACGCCAAGCGTGCGGACGAGCAGCGCATCGCACTCGACAAGAAGCGCGACCAGCAGCGTCTCGCCGAGGCTCAACGCGCGGCGGAGGCGAAACGCCTCGCCAGCGCCAACAAGGCCGCGCAACAGAAGGCTCAGGCGCTTGCATCTGCTGTTTCAACCGCGACGCCGGAAGAACTTCCCTGGCTGAAAGATAGCGCCCAGCAAACAACAACGGCATCAACCGGCGCGGCGCGGCAAGCACCGCCCGGCATGATGGCGATGGGCGGGCCGCGAACCGAGCAGCCGCAGCTTCCTGCGAACGCCGCTGCCGTCACGCCTGATCGTGGCCCGCGCCCCGAATTCGACGACGTCGCTGCAGCGAACAGCGCCGGAGCCGATAGCGGTACTGCGCCGGCGGCACGCGAGATCGTACCGCCACGTCCGGTGCCGGCTGTCCGGCCAGCAGTGCCTGAAACGGCGGCGATGCCGTCAACCGGGGCACCTGTTTCTAAATCCGGTGTCGCTGTTACGCCGTCAAACAATGGAGCAGGTGTGCTGGGTGCCAAGGGACCAAAATTCAAGCCGGCCAAGATCGCCCGGCGTCCGGCCCCTCGTCCTTCCGGTTTCGCGTTCTACAAAGCGCCGAAGCCGCGGCCTAACGCTTATGCGGCCTACGCGCCCGCCAAAGCCCGCCGCGGCATGCCGCGGCCTGGCAGCATCCGGTATATGATGTACCAGTCCATGGGCGGGGTTTACTGACTTGGGATAGCAGCAACACAGCTTTACTTCTAAATCCTGGCCGGTACCGATTTGATCGGTGCCGGCTATTGTATATTCGCGATTGGCAGCAGGCGCCCATAGTCCCTCAATTCACGCCAGCGTTGTGCCGTGACGCAGCCAATTTATGTATGCCGGATTGCCGCCGGTTACGGGCAGCACGAGCACGGCCGGAATGCTGTAGGCGTGGTGTTGTACGATGAAATCGGTTGCCGCATCGGCGTTTTCGCGCGTGACTTTGGCGATCAGCACAGCTTCATCCGCCGTCTCGGTGCGGCCTTCCCAAATATAGACCGAGGTCATGCCGGGGATGACATTAACGCAGCCGGCGAGCTTGGATTCGACCAAAAGCGCGGCGCACGCCAGCGCCGCGTCGCGGCTCGGAAAGGTTGCGTAAACGACAACAAGACCAAACTCTGGCTTAGCGTTTGCCGCTGCATTATCACCTTCTGGGGTAGTTCGATGGGGCACGCCGTGGTTTCCTGAGGGGGGTTGTCGTTTTCGTTCACTTGAGCCAGCTTCCCCGCCAGCCGCAACCGGCGCGTCAACGAGCGAAATCAGCAGATGGCTAAAGAAAAAATCAAGTTTGAACGCATCGCCTTTGTCGCCAGCGACGCACCCGAGGCCATCGGCGCCCGCGACACGATGAGCCGCCGCTATGGCCACGTCGCGCCGGAAAATGCCGATGTCATCGTCGCACTCGGCGGCGACGGACTTATGTTGCAGACTCTGCACCGTTTCATCAACGATAAGATTCCGATTTACGGCATGAACCGGGGATCGGTCGGCTTTTTGATGAACGCTTTCCGCGAGGACGGTCTCATCGAACGCCTGTCCAAAGCCGAGGTCAGCCGCATCCACCCGTTGTCGATGGTCGCAACCGACAGCACCGGGAAAGTCCACAAAGGTCTTGCGATCAACGAGGTCTCGCTGTTCCGCGAACGCTATCAAGCCGCCAAGCTCAGCATATCGATCGACGGCAAAATGCGCATGGAAGAGTTGATCTGCGATGGCTTGCTGGTCGCGACGCCGGCCGGTTCAACAGCTTATAATCTCTCGGCACATGGTCCGATCGTACCGATCAAAGCCCCGCTTCTAGCGGTAACACCCATAAGCCCGTTCCGGCCGCGGCGCTGGCGCGGAGCACTGGTGCCGAACAAAGTTCATATTTCGATTGCCGTGCTCGAAGCCGAAAAGCGCCCCGTAAGCGCTGTTGCCGACCATTTCGAGACCCGCGATGTCGTCAAAGTCGAAATTGAAAAAGCGCGCGCCATCGAACTGTTCATGTTGTTCGATGCCGACCACGGCCTGGAAGAGCGCGTGCTGACCGAACAGTTCAAGTATTGAGGTGGTATCTCTTGGCGCTTGTGATGCCGCTGACGCGGAGCCGGCAGCAGGCTAATACCTCTCCCAAAAACCGACTGGCCTCCTCGACGGGTGTCAGAAACACCTGTGAGAAGGCCATGTTTGGTGAGGCACAGTCCGCGCCGAACGCGGAAAGCGGACACTATTTGTAATGTAGACGGAAATTGGTGAAAATTATGTTAACGCCTAGCTGGTCGCGTGTGATGAGCGAACATTACCACCGCGAGACAAGATCGGCGATGACGGGGCGGTCGCGTTCGTCGGGCTTTTCGGACGCGCGGCCAATGTAGATGAAGCCCGCAATGCGTTCGCAGTCGCTTAAGAGCAAGGCTTGGCGCACGGCCGGGCTATAGGCGATCCATTCGGTGATCCAGCACGTGCCAAACCCCAGCGCGTTGGCCGCAAGGCACGTGTTGAAGCAGAGTGCACCGGCGGAGAGGACCTGTTCCCATTCCGGCGCGCCGGGCCGAGGCTTGATTGACGAAATGACGCCGAGGACCAATGGCGCCCTCAGAAAGCGGCCGCGCTCCATTTCGAGCCGGACCGGCGACGGCGGCTCTTTCTCTTCAAGGCGGCAGGCCCCGGCGAAGATATCGCCCATGCGGGCCCTCGCCTCGCCTTCGAAGACAACAAACCGCCACGGCGCCAGTTTCTTGTGGTCGGGAACGCGGGTCGCAGCCGTCAGGATCTGGGTCAGTTCGGCAGGCGTCGGCCCGGGGCCTAAAAGCTTGTCGGGTTTGACCGAGCGGCGGGTGGAGAGAAAATCGATAATGGTCTGAGGCATGTGATTTTCTGGGGGTTGCGGTGTAAACAAGGATTGCCGCCTCGCTAACGCACCTCGCCGTCCGATACAATCGCCGTCTTACGAGCCGCCGGGACAGGGAAGCCTATGGTTTATCGATTTTCTGTTACGGCTGGCGCGATGCTGACCGCTTGGATGCCGCTGCTGGGGACGGCACCTGTTGCGCGCGCGGCCGACGCCCCCGCCACGATGTTCGTCATCGACGGATCGGGTTCGATGTGGGGCCGCCTCGATCCCGACAAGCGCGCCAAGATCGACCTCATTCGCGAGCTCGTGAAGGCGAAAATTCCGGAAGCGGGCAGCTCCAAAATTGGCCTCACATCTTTCGGTCATCGCCGCAAAGGCGACTGCAGCGACGTCGAAGTCATAGCCGGGGCGACAGATGTCCGCGAGCCCGTGCTAACGCCGCTCGAAAAACTCAATCCGCGCGGAAAGGGTCCGCTGGTGACGGCGTTGCGCCTGGCCGCGGAAGCGATCGGGCCTACGCGGCCGGCAAGCCTAATCGTCATTGGCGACGGCATCGACAACTGCCAGCAAGACGCATGCGCGGCCGCTGAGGAGATTTCCAAATCGGCGCCGGGAATCGCCATCCACATGATCGCAATCGGTGTCGATGCAGCCGAGCAGCCGCGCCTCGCCTGCGTTGCCAAGGCGACTGGCGGAAGCTTTGCCGATGTCCAAGACAGCACGTCTCTGGCGTCTGCGATTGATGCGGCAGCAAAACTCGCGCTGCTCGCATCCGATGCGCCTCGGGCAGAAGCCGCCGCAACGGCGCCGTCAGCGGTGCCAGCGGGCGCTTCGCTTCGTGCGTCAGCCGCTCTGGCGGAGGGCGGACCGCTCGTGAATCAAACGCTTAACTGGCAGATTTTCAAATCGGGCGGGACGGCCGCCGTCGTCAGCGGCGAAGGCGCTGACATCACAGCGTCATTGGAACCTGGCTCGTATGACGTCGCGGCCCAACTCGGGCCGATCACAGCGCGCAAATCTTTTGCCGTCGAACGTGGCCTCCCGCTCAACGTTGTCGTGCCGTTGAACGCAGCCCGCCTGCGTGTCAGAGCTGGCGCTGTTGCAGTCAAAAACACTTCGGCATCTGCTATCCTGACAATCTCTCCCGATGGTGAAGGCGCTGAGCAGCGCCCTTCGATCGT
>JANNSR010000188.1:0-6561 GCA_031402935.1 Hyphomicrobium sp.
GCACGGTCGATCACACACCGGTCTATGTCCGCGAGGTCGTCAAGCGCGCGTTAGAGCTTTCGGCGACAGCGCTCATACTGGTGCACAATCACCCCTCAGGCGATCCAACGCCGTCGCGTGCCGATGTCGATATGACCAAGCAGATCATCGACGCGGCGCGCCCGCTCGGCATATCGATCCACGATCACGTCATCGTCGGCCGCGAAGGCCACGCCAGCTTCAAGGCGCTGAGGTTGCTTTGAGCGTTTCCGGCGTGCCGTAAGGTGACACTTGACATGCGTCTGCCGACGCCTTACAAGTATAAATGTATGGTGTCTCCCGCGAGTTGAGCGGTTGGTGGCCTTGTTCAGTGTAGCTCGTTGAGCGTCATGTGCCTGTACATCGCTACTGCTGTCTGACCTTCGGGTCGGGAACTCTCGGAGAAACTCCATGATAGTTCGTTCCTGAAACGGGAACTCCAACTCGCTTGGCAGAATCAAAATGAACTTCCGTTTAAGACCCCGCCGGCCGAGACCATTTTTGACGTACTCGACGTCATCGATTTGGCGGGATCGCCTCGAGACGCAGCGTTTAAAGGATTCCGTTTCGACGAGTGGAGCGAAGGCAATCAACAACGCTACGGCGTCATGATCTCGGATCATTGGCTGATCTCATATGGATGGAGCGACGGAAATGCCATCGACGTCGATCTGGAGAGACTCGAATAGCGGTATTCGGCTTGTAAGGCGTATGCGATGACGGATTTTCCTGTTCGAGACCCCAAGCGCTGCCCGACGCACCCGGGACGCATTCTGCGGGAATATGCAGTGCCCGCGCTTGAACTGTCGAAAACAGCCATCGCTAATCACCTCGGCATCTCGCGGCAGACGCTCTATGATCTGCTGGCTGAAAAGCAGCCTGTGACGCCGCAAATGGCGATGCGCATCGGCAAGCTGCTCGGCAATGGGCCGAACCTCTGGCTCAACATGCAAACAGCCTATGACCTGTGGCATGCCAAGCGCGACGTCGATGTTTCAAAAATACCGACGTTTAAGGCGAAAAAGCACAAAATCGAGCGGCCAACCGGAAAGACCGCCTCAGTCCATCGCTGAGTTTTTTCGCGTGTCGCGCATCAAGGCGTAGACGACAAGCGATAAGGCGATGCACGCGGTGACGTAGGCGAAGAACCAGGTCTCGTGGCCTGCCTGCTTGAGCCACAGCGCCACGTATTCCGCCGTGCCGCCAAACAGTGCGACCGTCACCGCGTAGGGCAGGCCAACGCCAAGCGCGCGGATATGGGTTGGGAACAGCTCGGCCTTCACGACCGCGTTGATGGCCGTATAGCCGGAGACGATCACAAGTCCCGTCATGACAAGCGCGAAAGCCGCAAGCGGGTCGCGCGTGCCGGCAATCGCCGTGAGGATCGGGATCGTGCACAGCGTCCCGAACACGCCGAACGCAATCAGCACAGGGCGCCGCCCGATGCGATCCGAGATTGCGCCGACAATTGGCTGCAACAGCATGTAGACGAACAGCGCAGACGCTGAAATCATCGTTGCCGTATCTTTCGGAAACCCGCTCGTGTTGACGAGAAACTTCTGCATGTACGTCGTGAACGTATAGAACGCGACGGTGCCGCCGAGCGTTAGCCCGACGACAATCGCGACCTCCCGCGGATGCTGGAGCAGGGCTCTTATGGATCCATCGCGGGTCTTGGCGCGGGAAAACGCTTCGGTCTCGTGCATGTCACGGCGCATTAGGAAGGCGACAACGGCAAGGGCCGCGCCGATGACGAATGGAATCCGCCAGCCCCAGGCTTCAAGCTCGGTTGTCGTCAGCACGAAGCGCTGCAGGATCAGCAGCACCAGCATCGCGGTCAGTTGGCCGCCGATCAGCGTCACATACTGGAAGCTCGAATAGAAACCGCGATGCTCCGGCGTTGCCATCTCCGACAGATACGTGGCGCTGGTGCCGTACTCGCCACCAAGGCTGAGGCCTTGGATCATGCGGGCGATCAACAGCAGCGCCGGCGCCGCCACACCGATGGTTTCATACGTCGGCATGACCGCAATCAGCGCCGATCCGAAACACATCAACAGCACGGATGCGGTTAAAGCGATGCGGCGGCCGCGCCGGTCGGCCAAGCGGCCGAAGAACCAGGCGCCGATTGGGCGCATCAGAAAACCAACGGCGAAGATCGCAGCGGTGCTGAGAAGTTGCGCCGTCTGATCGCCCTCGGGAAAGAACGCTTTGGCGAAGTACAGCGAGAACGCGGCGTAGACGTAAAAATCGTACCACTCGACGAGGTTGCCCGATGACCCGACAAGGATCGCTTTGATGCGGCGTGCGGCGCTGAGCGGCTGCTGGTCGTATTTAGTACTCACGTCACCCCCCGGCTTGTTGCGCTTTTGGATAGCAGGGCTGCGGCCATGTTGCCGCAGTAAAAGCTTGCACCCCTCACAACTGCGGCACCGCCGTTGACGTTTTGCGCCACCGCCCCTTAATAACGGGTCTCTAACTCGCCGCAGGAATTCCAGCCCATGACTGCTAAGTCCCGCCACGCCAAGGTGATCATTCTCGGCTCCGGTCCCGCCGGCTATACGGCCGCGATCTATGCCGCGCGCGCGATGCTAAAGCCGCTGATGATCCAGGGTTCGCAGCCGGGCGGGCAACTGACGATCACGACGGACGTCGAAAACTATCCGGGCTTCGCCGACGCCATCCAAGGCCCTTGGCTTATGGAGCAGATGCAGGCACAGGCGGCACATGTCGGCACCGACATTGTCATGGACCACATCAGCAAGGTCGAGCTGCGCGCCCGCCCAATCCGTCTCGAAGGCGATAGCGGCGACGTTTATACTTGCGATACCCTGATCATTTGCACGGGCGCGCAGGCGCGTTGGCTTGGCATTCCGTCTGAGGATGTTTTCAAGGGGCACGGCGTCTCGGCGTGTGCCACGTGCGATGGATTTTTCTACAAGGGCAAAGAGGTCATGGTCGTCGGCGGCGGCAATACCGCGGTCGAGGAAGCGCTGTTCCTGACCAACTTCGCCAAGCGCGTGACGATCGTGCACCGGCGCGATGCGTTCCGTGCGGAAAAAATCTTGCAGGAGCGCCTGTTCAAGAACCCGAAGATCGAGGTCATCTGGGATACAGCGATCGAGGAGATCACCGGCACGCTTGCGCCGAAATCGGTAACGGGCGTCCGGCTCAAGAACGTCAAGACCGGCAAGATCGCCGAACGCCCGGTCGACGGGTTTTTCGTCGCCATCGGCCACGCGCCGGCGACCGAGCTGTTCAAAGGTCAGCTCGAGATGACGAAGTCCGGCTATCTGATCACGGCACCGGATTCAACCGCGACTGCGATCCCCGGCGTGTACGCCGCCGGCGATGTGAAGGACGAGATTTTCCGCCAAGCCGTGACAGCGGCGGGCATGGGCTGCATGGCGGCGCTTGAGGCCGAGCGGTTTCTGGCGCACGCTGGCAGCAAAGCGCACGCGGCGGCGTAGGCATCGGCGGCGAGAAAGGCGGCCGCCGCGAAGCCGCCCTTCCGTGAAATACCGCGCAATTGAGCCGCTGCTTATTTTGGACGTCGCGGGGCACTGGTCGATTTCGGTGTGCTTGAGAGCAACGGCAAACCAAACTTTTTCGAAAACGAAGGCGCCGGCTTTGCGAGCAGCGGCATACCGATTTTCGACGAAAACGACATTGCCGGTTTCGCCAGCGACCGCACCTTGAACATCGATGACACGGGCGTCGGTTTCGCCAAGATCGACGGCACATTCCAGACCTTCGCGAAAGGCAATCTGGTCTTCGTCAGGACCGGCATTTGCAATGCGCACGACATCGGCGTCGCTTCGTTCCATATGGGTGCGTCGAATGTAGCATCGGGGACGCCTGAATCGACCGGGCCGTACTTTGCCAACGTCGCAATGGCGTCGCGGGCGGTGCCGAAAGGGGCATGAACGGTGACAAGTGTGTTGCCGCGGCTGACGCGCTCGGCGTAAACAGCGGCGTGTTTCTTCCAGATGTGCGCCTTCAACATTGCCGATAAAATATCGTCGTACGACGAATTGCCAGCACCAGAGTCGTTGTCGCCACCCGTTGAGCCAGCGATCATGTTGACGTGCTGGTAGTTGTTGCGTCGAAGATCATCTACCGCTTTCTCTGCTTGCGCCAAGTTGCCGTACATCCGGCAGATTGTTTGGGTCATTTCAACTCCATCTCGATCTCAAGGCACAATTGGCCGGTCCGGCATGTTTAGGTTACGCCGGGCCGGCTGCTGAGGCGTCGACGCCGGCGCGCCGGACGAGCGGTACCAACGTCGCGAGTGTCGCAAAGAGTAGGATGATCTCGGTACCATAAGCAATATTGTAGCCAGCTGCCGCGCCAAACACCTTTTGCGCCGCTGCACCGCCAGCAAGGTCGCGAATGATGCCGCCGAGTGCAATGCCGAGCCCTGCTGCGGTCGCTTGCACCGCACCCCAAGCGCCAAGCGCCAGGCCTGTCTGATGCCGGGGCGCGAGGTTCATGGTGGCCGTCAAGGTCCCGTGGCTGAACACGCCGCCGCCAAAACCCAGAAGCAGGACGCCCGTGGCGAAGAGAACGGTAGAACTCAAAGGCGCTGAAAGCAGAACAGCAACAAACGCAGGAATGCCGGCCAGCGCGCCATAACTTGCCATGCGGAACGGATCGGTGCCGCGGCTCAAGACGCGCGACGCAAGCCCGAATCCGAGAAGGCCGCCAGCGGCCAGAGTGGCGGTCAGCTTGGTTGTCTCGCTGACCGACATTTTCAAAATAGCGCCGCCATAGGGCTCGAGCAGCACGTCCTGCATGCTGAAGGCCATTGTTCCAAGGCCAACGGCCACCAAGCAGCGAAAAGCATTGTTTGTTTTGATGTAGGCGTTCCACGAGTCCTGGAAGCTTGGCTGCAGTGGCGGTTCGGGCCGCAGATGCGCACGGACGCGTGGCTCCTGTTTCCACAACGCGACCGCGTTGAAAACAATCACAGCCACACCCGAACCCTGAACGACCTGGACCAAGCGTCCCGGGCTGAAGTCTTCAAGCAGTGCCCCAAAGATCAACGAGCTGGCGATCGACCCCAGAAGCAGCATCACGTACATCAAGCCGACGACCTTCGGCCGGGATTCGGCTGACGCCAAGTCCATCGCCAAGGCGAGGCCCACGGTTTGTGTCGTATGCACGCCAGCGCCGACCAGCAGAAATGCCAAAGCGGCCGCAGATTGTCCGACCCAAGCTGGCGCGCTACTCGCATTTCCGCCGCCTGACAGCACCAATAGAGCAAACGGCATGATGGCCAAGCCGCCGAATTGGAGCATGGTGCCGCGGTAGATGAATGGTACCCGCTTCCAGCCGAGCGCGGATTGGTGGCAGTCGGATCGGAACCCGATGAGGGCGCGAAATGGCGCAAAAAGCAGCGGCAGCGAAATCATGACAGCGACGAGAGAGGCCGGGACGCCGAGTTCGACGATCATCACGCGATTGAGGGTGCCGGTCATCAGCACCATGGCCATGCCGACGGAGACCTGGAACAAAGACAGGCGCAACAGTCGTCCCAGCGGCAGTTCCGGGGTTGCTGCGTCCGCAAACGGCAGCCACTCCGGCCCCAACTGGGCCCATTTGCGAACAAACCTGTCGCCGGCCTGCATCATGTGTGTTGCAGCTCCATCGCTTGGGACGTATAAAATCCGCTGTCGATACGCGCGGTGCGGTCCACACGCCACGCGCCCAGTGCCGGCTCTGCCGTGAGATGACGGCGCAGAGCACCGGCATCGACCGGCTCGATGGCCGGTGCACGGTCTTGCCTGGGGAAGAAGCGGCCAACCGCATGCATCATCGTTAGAGCCGGCGTCCGGGGAGCGAAGGTCACGACAAGTGAGCTCTCCGTTTTCTCGGCGAGGCGTGCCAGCATGGCGACCATGTCGCCCTGCCGGTAGTGAATGAGACTGTCCATGGCGACGACATGATCGAAACGGCCCAGGGCCGGGTCGAGCATGTCGCCCGTCATGAACTTGATCTGCCCAGCCCCATCGGTAATTTTGAGAATTTGCTCAGCCCGTTCGCGTGCCAGCTGAACGAGCGTCTCAGCGATATCGATGGCCACCACGTCGGCGCCGCGTTTGGCCGCTTCGATCGAAAGCGCACCGGTGCCGCAGCCGGCGTCGAGAATGCGGGCGCCGTGCAGGTCGTCCGGCAGCCAGCCGAGTAGCGTGTCGCGCATCCGGTCCCGGCCAGCGCGGACAGTTGCCCGGATCTTGCTGACGGGCGCGTCCGACGTCAGCCGCGACCATGCCTCCGACGCTGTCCGGTCGAAGTAGGTGCGCAGTTCGCCGCGCCTTTGGCTGTACGACAACGTGTGCATCAATCGTATCCCAGAAAGTCGAAGATATCGCGATCCTTCATCGGCTTGGCATCCAGTGCCTCAGACCCAGCCCAAAGGTGAGCCGCAAGTTTCATGTATTCGTTCTGGACCTTCTCAAGCTCGGGAGTGGGCTCCATCTCGAACAGCGTCGACTTCTTGAGGCGCGAGCGGCGGATCACATCGAGGTCGGGGAAGTGAGC
>JANNSR010000189.1:0-13784 GCA_031402935.1 Hyphomicrobium sp.
GAGGGCTTTTTGGAACAAGTCGTGGATCGCTGGCGTGCCTCGGGCCTCGGCATGGGTGGCGACATGTCCCAGCAGGTCGGCCTGATGGCCGAAGCCATGGGTCTAACAGAGCGCGCCGACAATATGCCGGCGATGCAAGACGACGACGAGCCCTACGTACCGGCCGCCGCCGTCAGCGAACAGCCGATAGCCCGTCCGGCAGCAACACAGCCCGGGTTCCAGCCGGCGCCGGGTCAAGCACCCGTTGCACGGCCAAGCGGTTTGATTCGCAAAGAAAGCAGCGTGCAAACGGGCGGTAGTCTCTACGCCCGGCCTTCCACCGCCGCCGAGCGGCGCACTCCGCTGGCACAGACCGGTACAGATCCTGTTGCACCGGCAGCCGCAAACAGTTCGCTTAAATCGCTTCGCGATCGCTTGATGCGGCCTCAAACCTGAGAGACGGCACTTTCCCAAACCGATCCCGCGCGAGCCGCAACTCGCATTGGCGCCACAACTATTTGACAAGGCCTTGCCGGCTGCGAACGTAGCGAGCACGGCAGCGATTCGGTTTGCGCCGGCCCGATGGCGAACTTACATTGATCGCACGGCATGCGTCCGGGCGGGAGGAACCCCAAGTCATGAGCGCCATATTTCCAGTTATTCTGTCTGGCGGATCGGGCACGCGCTTGTGGCCGCTGTCGCGCGCCATGTACCCCAAACAATTCATCCGGTTCTTCAATGGGCAATCGGCAACGTTCCTTGGCGCGACCTTGAGCCGGCTCAAAACCGATGCCGGTTTCGCAGAGCCTATTCTCTTATGCAACAACGATCACCGGTTTCTGGTTCGCGAAGAAATCGAACGGGCGGGAATTAAGCCGCGCGCCATCGTGCTTGAGCCGGTTGCACGCAACACCGCACCGGCCATTGCCGTTGCGGCACTCGCGGCATTGCGCGAGAACCCCGGCGCCATTCTCGCCGTCATGCCATCCGACCATGTGGTCAAAGACGACGCACGGTTCGTCGAAGGCATCCGCCGCGCCGCCAAGGTTGCCTCGACCGGCCGCCTCGTACTCTTCGGCATCAAGCCGACAGAGCCGCACACGGGCTACGGATACATTCGCCAAGGCACGCCTCTCGAGGGCTTCAACGGCGGCGCCTATGCGGTCGAAGCTTTTTACGAGAAGCCGGACCAGGCGACCGCCGAAAAATATCTCGCCGAGGGCGGCTATTACTGGAACAGCGGCATCTTCGTTCTCAACGCTCGCACTTATCTCGAGGAAATAGCACGTTTAGAGCCAAAAATCCTAGAGGCGGCGCGCGGCGCACTTGCGCGAGCGACGGACGATCTCGGCTTCCTTCGATTGGAAAAGACGTCGTTTGCATCTTCGCCGAACATTTCCATTGACTACGCCGTAATGGAAAAGACGACTGCTGCTGCAATGCTGCCGCTCGATGTCGGCTGGAACGACGTTGGCTCTTGGAGTTCGCTCTGGGAAATCGCGCCGCGCGACGACAAGGGAAATTACATTCACGGCGAAGCCGTTCTCGAAGACACCAGCGGCTGCTACGTGCATTCGGAAAAGTCCATCATATCGACAATCGGCCTGCGCGATCTCGTCATCATCGATACGCCCGACGCCTTACTTGTCGCCGACAAAAGCCGCACCCAGGACGTGTCGAAAATCGTCCAGCGCTTGAAGCTCTCGAACCGCAAGGAACAAGAGCAGCACTTGCGCAATTACCGCCCCTGGGGCTACTTCGAAACCTTGAATATCGGGCCGCGATTTCAAGTGAAACTGCTACACGTCAAGCCCGGCGGCAAGCTTTCGATGCAAATGCATCACCACCGATCGGAACATTGGATCGTTGTCCAGGGCACGGCCAAAGTTGTCATCGGCGACATCGAGAAATTGGTGCGCGAAAACGAGAGCGTCTATATTTTCGCCACCCAATGGCATCGCCTTGAGAACCCAGGAAAGGTCCCCGTCGAGATCATCGAAGTTCAGATCGGGTCTTATCTCGGCGAAGACGACATCCAACGCACCGACGACATTTATCACCGGGCGCCGGAAGAAACGAAGTAGGCGCTGCGCCGCCCCAACATCTGTCAGCCGCCCAGTTGCTAACGCGCCGTTAACGCGAATTTATCCTTTTTCAACCATGTTCCTGCCACCCGGCCGCGCGATGACCCTTGAGCGGCTGGGTGTTGGTGCTGCGTAAATGAGGGACTGTATGCGTATCAAACCGTCTGCGAGCGCTTTGCGAGCCGCCGCACTGCTGGCTCTTGCCGTCATTCCCGCCCTTTCATCGCACTCCACCGCCGCCCACGCCGGAGCGCTGGCTCCCATTTGGACCGGCGCCTACATCGGCTTTCATGGCGGCGCCACCTGGGGCGATGTCGATATCAACAACGTAGGAAGCTTCGAAACCTCGGCCGCTACCGGCGGCGGTCACGCGGGTTTCAACCTCGGCTTTGGCAGTTTCATCGCCGGCATCGAAGGCGACTTGAACTACGACGGATCCGAAACCGGCTTTACAGCCGCCGGCGGCGGACGCGGGAACTTAGACGCCGATTGGAATGCGTCGTTGCGCGGCCGCATCGGCTTACCCGTTGGGCCCGCCCTCCTTTATGCCACCGCAGGCTTTGCTTGGACCGAAAAGACGCTTGCGTCCACAAGCGTGGCCGGCATCACGAGTTCGACCAGCCATACCTTCAGTGGCGTCGTCTACGGAATCGGCGCGGAAACCTACGTACTACCGAACCTTTCAGTGCGTCTCGAAGCCCTGCGCTATGACTACGGTTCCGACGCGCTGTCGTTTGGCGGTGCCGCAGCAGCAACCCAAGATATAGACCCAGGCGATACGGTCGTGCGCGCCGGTGTGACGTTCCATCTGAATTAAATCTGGCGTGTTGCACGCATCGCAAGCTGCCGTGTGAGGCAAAACTCAAGCCGCAATACTATTATCCGAACGCATGCACGAGCTCGGCCAGACGCGGCTGCATTTTGTCCTTTTCCGACAAAATCGCTTCAGCACGAGTAACGCCCCAGGCAATGGCGAGCGCGGGATCGTCCCACGCCAACCCCTTGTCGTGCGGCGGCGAATAATAGTCGGTCACTTTGTAGACGACTTCGGTATCCGGCTCGAGGGTCGCATAGCCGTGCGCAAAACCTTTCGGCACTAGAAGTTGCGACCAGTTTTCAGCAGAAAGAACTGCCGCGACATGCCGGCCGAAAGTCGGCGATGATCGGCGGACATCGACGGCGACATCCAGGATTGCCCCCCGCGTACACCGGATGAGCTTATCTTGCGCCTTGGGCGGCGTTTGAAAATGCAAGCCCCGCACCGTACCCTTGGCGCGCGAGAAGGCATGATTATCCTGCACGAACTTGAGATCGAACCCCTCTGCCGAAAGCGTCTGCTCGTTCCATGTTTCCGAGAAAAAACCGCGCTCGTCGCGAAAATTTTTCGGCGTAATCAGTACGACGTCAGAAATCGCCAAGCGCTCAAATCTCATCCGAGCCAGTCCCCACTTGATGTGCGCCCTGCCAAACTAAGACCGCGGCGGTTCGCCCGGCCTCAGCGGCAGCACACGCCCCGATGTTTGCGGTGCTAGCCCCGATACCTTTTCGGCAGACGGCTTCTCCCCGGTCGCCCCAACGGGAGCCGCATCCGCCACAACAGGCCCTGGCGCCGGACTGACTGCCGCTTCGTTCCGGGTGTGGAACCGCCGCCAGCTGACCGGCACGAAAGCCAAATAGACGATCGTCGACATCGCCAGTGTTTCATACGGGTAGGTCAAAAGCATCGCGACGAAGCCGATCGCCAGAATGAATATCGGCAACACCCATTCGCGCCCGACCCGTTCGCCGAGCAGTTTTCCCGAGTAAGTCGGGATGGTCGAAACCATCATGAAGGCGATAAAGAGCGTATACACCAGCACGAGTTTGAGCGCCCAGGCCGACTTCAACCAGTCGAGTCCTAGATGTTGAAGGTAGACCGGCAACAGCACGACGATTGCGGCGGCCGGCGTTGGCATTCCGATAAAGAAATTGGATTGCCACCTCGGTTTGTCGTCATCGATTGCAGCGTTGAAGCGCGCGAGCCTCAACGCTGACGCAAGCGAAAAAATCATGACGCAGATCCAGCCCGCACTCGGGATGTCGCGCAGCCCCCAGTTGAAGATAAGGAAGGCCGGCGCCACACCAAAATTGACGAAGTCGGCTAAACTATCGAGTTCCGCGCCAAACCGCGACGACGCCTTGAGCAGGCGCGCGACGCGCCCGTCTATACCGTCGAGCGCCGCCGCAAACACAATCGCCGCGAGCGCCAGATCGTACCGGCCTTCGATGCCCATGCGGATTGATGTCAACCCGGCGCAAAGCCCGAGCAGCGTGAAAAAATTCGGGACCAGCATGCGT
This sequence comes from Hyphomicrobium sp., assembly GCA_031402935.1. Lineage (GTDB taxonomy): Bacteria > Pseudomonadota > Alphaproteobacteria > Rhizobiales > Hyphomicrobiaceae > Hyphomicrobium_B. Next base: position 4,401 of record JANNSR010000189.1, read on the forward strand.
ACCGGCACCCGCGCATGTCGGAACAAAGGGCGGCGGCGGCGGCGGCTCGTCTCTTCTTCAAGTGTCGGCAGGATGGGATCCATGGCACCCTCCTTAAGGTGAAATAAGTTTTGCAACTATGCCCTAAGCGTTTCGCGCTCTGGCTCGTCGGATTTCAAATCGGCGAATACAGTTTCGCCGCCGACGGCGCGCTGACCGACACTGACAATGGCATTTCAGCCGGGCGGCAAAAAGACATCGACGCGCGATCCGAAACGAATAAGCCCAAACCTTTGACCGGCAGCTAAGCTATCGCCTTCGCGCGAGAACGTTACGATACGCCGCGCTACCAGCCCTGCAATTTGCACGACGCCTATCTCCGCGCCGCCCGGGGTCTCGATCACAAGCGCGCGGCGCTCGTTCTCTTCGCTCGCTTTGTCGAGGGCGGCGTTCAAGAACGCGCCCGGAATATAGACCGAGCGCACGATCCGGCCCGTGACGGGCGAGCGGTTGATGTGCACATCGAAGACCGACAGAAATGTCGAAACGCGCACGCGCTCTTCCGGGCCGAGGCCAAGTTCCGGCGGCGGGCGCACTTTGTCGATTGAGGAGATCCGCCCGTCCGCCGCCGATACGACCAGGCCGTCGCGGACCGGCGTTACGCGAGCGGGGTCGCGGAAAAAATAAACGACCCATGCCGTCAGCCCGGCCAGTAGCCAGCCGAAAGGCGGCCAAAGCATAAAGAACAGCAGAGTCGCAAGGGCGCCAATCACAATAAACTTGTGCCCGTCGGAATGCACGGGTGCGAGCGAATCCATAATCGTTTCGAGAATGCCGTGGCGTTCCGACACTAAGGGCCTCCAAATTCCGATAAATCAAACGTCCTAGGGCTGCTTCGCCTCGTCTTCGAACGGCACCGCAACAAACCTCAAATCACCTTTGCCGTCTTCCACGCGCAAAAGCACGGCTTTCCGGCCGCTCTTTTTGACCTTCTCCACGCTTTTAGCGACGTCCTCGGGCTTGAGAACGGTATCTTGTCCTGCCTCAACGATGACGTCGCCGGCCTTAATACCCTTTTGCGCCGGCGCACTACCCGGGTCCACGTCTTCGACCAGCACGCCAACGATCTTCTGATCGAGGCCGTATTTCTTGCGCGAGTCGTCGGTCAGCTCGGCGAGTTTCATGCCCATGACGGGGGCGGCAGCGGGCTTCTCGTCCTGCGGCTTTTCTTCCGGCTTCTCTGCTTTTGTCTCCGCGACCTCGTCTTCTTCGAGCAAGCCGACGGCAATCTGCACCGTTTTCTTTTCGCCTTTGCGAAGAACTTCGACGTCTACGGCTTTGCCGATCTGCGTTTGCGCGACAATTTTCGGCAGACCGCGCATCGTGGTCACGTCCTTGCCGTCGAACTTCAAGATGACATCGCCCGACTCAAGCCCGCCTTTAGCGGCCGGACTATCGGGCGTCACGGCCGATACCAGAGCGCCGGTGTTTTCCGGTACGCCAAGCGTTTCGGCAATATCTTCCGTTACGGTTTGAATTTTGACGCCGAGCCAGCCGCGCCGCGTTTCGCCGAATTGCTTGAGCTGATCGATGACGGACAAAACGGTGTCGGAGGGGACAGCGAAACCGATGCCGATCGATCCGCCTGTCGGCGATATAATCGCCGTGTTCACGCCAATCACTTCGCCGTTCATATTGAACAACGGGCCGCCGGAATTGCCCTTGTTGATGGCCGCGTCCGTCTGCAGGTAATCGTCGTAGGGTCCAGAATTGATATCGCGGCTCTTGGCCGAGATGATGCCCACAGTGACCGAGCCGCCAAGTCCGAACGGGTTGCCGATGGCCATTACCCAATCGCCGACTTCGAGATTGGCGGATGAACCGAACTTGACGTCGGCGAGCGGCTTTTTCGGTGTCACTTTGAGCAGGGCAAGATCGGACTTCGCATCCTTGCCGATCACCTTATCGACTTTCAGTTTCGAGCCGTCGTGGAAATTGATGATGATCTCGTCGGCGCCGTCGATGACGTGATTGTTGGTGACGACGAGGCCTTCCTTGCCGTCGATGACGAAACCCGATCCGAGCGACGAGACTTTGCGGTCCATGCGCGGGCCGCCGCCGCGCTTGTTGAAAAAGTCGTCGAAAAACTCTTCGAACGGCGAACCCTTGGGCACCTTGGGCAACGGCACGCCCTGCGGGCCCTTCACCGTTTGCGAGGTCGATATATTGACCACGGCGTCGGAAAGTTTCTTGGCTAGCGGAGCAACCGAAGTCGGTCCGTTTTGGGCAAGCGACGGCGCGGCAAGGTGCCCGGTAATCACGAGGAAAGCGCTCGCCGCGAACGATAGCCGGGCAACGATGCTCATGCACGCTCTCCTGTCCTAATGCCGGCTTCACCGGCCGGAACCCACGCTGGGCCATTCACTCAAACGATTAGGCCCCGGCAAAAAAAAACGTCAACTTGAAACAATAGAGTAACCCGAAGCCGGGCTACTAACACGGCACATGACCCGGCCGCCATTCACCCACCAAGGAAGATGCTATCTATCTCCGCGTCAGCCATACCAAGCCCAACCCTAAGGCAACCATGGCCCATGCGGCGGCTTTGAGATACCGGGGCTCAAGCTCGCCCATCTCGCGCACCATGCGCCGGGCAAAGTCCGGTGCCAGAGCCCACAACATCCCTTCGAGAACGATGGCAATTCCAAGGCCCGCGATCAGATCCGTCATCGCTGAGCTGGCGCCCCGCCCGCGGCAGGCGCCGGTGCGCCCCTGCGGCCCATTGGATCCTCGAAGTAACGGAAGAACTCGCTGTCGGGGGAGAGCAACATGCGCGTATCGCCCGGCTTGATGGCTTCTTTATAGGCCTGCATCGAGCGGTAAAAGCGGAAGAAGTCCTGATCCTTGCCGAACGCTTCTGCGAAGATGCGGTTGCGTTCGCCTTCGCCTTCGCCGCGTATCTGGTCTGATTTGCGCGTCGCTTCGGCTTTGATGACCGTCACTTCGCGTTCGGCATTGGCGCTGATGCGGTTTTTCTCGGCTTCGCCCTGCGCCCGAAGCTCGGTCGCTTCGCGCACGCGATCCGCTTTCATGCGGTCGAATACTTTAACGAGGTTTTCCTGCGGCAAGTCTGCCCGCTTAATGCGAACGTCGACAACCTCAAGACCGTAATCCCGGCCTTCCTTATTCACCTGCGCCGCAATCAACTTCATCAGGCTTTCGCGCTTGTCTTTCACCACTTCCTGCAACGTCGCAGACCCCAGCACGCGGCGGATTTCAGACTCGATCAACGGCCCGACGACCTGGCGCACGCGCTCTTCATAGCGCACGTTCTGATAAAATTTCAGCGGATCGGTGATGCGATAGCGGGCATAGGCGTCGACGATCAAGCGCTGCTGATCGGCGGCTGAGACTTCCTGCTCAGTTGTATCAAGATCGAGGATGCGCTTATCGAAGGTATCGACGGTATCGAACACCGGCCACTTCCAATACAGGCCCGGCTGCTGGATGACCTGTTGCGGCTTACCGATGCGCAGCACGAGTGCCTGCTCGTTCTGGTGCACGATGAAGGCCGAGGAATACACGGCCAGCGCCGCGAGACCGAGGATGGTCAGGATGAAGGCGAGGAACGCGCGCATTATGGCTGCCCTCCTTCGGTCGCCCGGTCGCTCTGACGTTTCTGCAATTGATCAAGCGGCAGGAACGGCACGACGCCCTGGCCGTTACCCTTTTGATCGAGAATGATCTTGTCAGTGCCGGACAACACGCGTTCCTGCATTTCCAGGAACAGCCGCTGCCGCGTTACGTCGGGCGACTTCTTGTATTCCTCATACACGTTCAAGTAGCGCGACGCCTGACCGGTCGCTTCCGCTTCCGTCTGCTGACGATAGCCTTCGGCGCCGGCGACGATCCGGTCGGCTTCGCCCTTGGCGCGCGGCAGGATCTGGTCGGCGTAGGTCTGCGCTTCCTTGATGAAGCGCTCCTTGTCTTGCCCTGCTGCCGCGACGTCGCGGAACGAGGCGATGACGGGGGCTGGCGGATCGACTTCCTTCAACTGCACCTGGTCGATTTTAATGCCCGAGCGATAGGAATTGAGGATGTTCTGCATCAACAGCTGCACGTCCTGCTGCGCTTTTTGGCGTCCGCCGGTCAACAGCGGCTGCAATGCCGACTGACCGACGACTTCGCGCATGGCGCTTTCGGCAACTTCTTTCACGGTGATCTCGGGCTGGGCGATGTTGAACAGATATTGCTCGACGCCGGTCTGTCCCGTCACCGGATCGGCATCGGGACTGATACGCCAGAACACGACGAAGCGGACATCGACGACGCTACCGTCGCCCGTCAGCATCAAGCCGCTATCGGGCCCACCGGTGCCGCCGCGGCCCGTGCCGCCAGCACCAACCTCAATCGTGCGCTGCTGCGTGACTTTCGGCAGCCGCACTTCTTCGAACGGATACGGCCAGCGGAAATGCAGGCCCGCCGGTTCCCAGCGGTCGAACTTGCCGAACCGCAGCACGATGCCCTGTTCGTCCGGATTGACGCGGAAGAAAAAGCCGTAGAACGCCACTCCGGCCAGCATCAGCATGCCAAGCAGGAACAGGAATGGTTTCGGCACGCCGCCTTCGAGACCGCCGCCGCCTCCCCCGCCGCCACCGCCGCCGCGCATGACGCGCTTCATGCGGTCCTGACCACGGCGCAGAATTTCATCGAGATCGGGCGGTTGGTTGCCGCCACCGCCGCCCTTGCCCCATGGCCCGCCGCCGTCGCCGCCGCCTTTTTTGCCGCCACCGCCTTGATTACTCCAGGGCATTCGCCAAAGCCTCGTTCTTAATCTGAGAAGTTGATCTGATCATCGCTTGATTGCGCCGCACCGGCCGGCGGACACCGCCGCACGTCTCACATCGAAGTCATCCATGCCGGTTTCAGGAAGCCCGCAAAAGCCGTTGATTTGCCGCCGCTTATAGGCCACGCCCCGGTCCGGCGCAAACTGTCTCGGGCGGTTTTGGAGACATTGGGGCCGCCGCCCCCCGCGTCAAGGGGCGGCAGTGCCTCAGCGTTAAGCTAAAGCCCTAAAATCAACGGCTTTCCGCAACCCGCTCGTAGACAATCAGCGTCGCCGCGAAGTCGTCGCGGTCGCCCTTGGGCAGCGCCTCGCGAGAGACTTGCCTCCATTGGGCCGCATCGAGGTCCGGGAAATGCCGGTCGCCGTCGGGCGTGGCATGGACGCGGGTCAGATACACCCGATCCGCTATATCAATCACCGCGTCATAAATCGCCGCCCCGCCGATCACCATGATCTCGTCAGCGCCGCGGGTTGTCGCCAGAATGCGACCCAGCGTCACGGCCTCCGACACCGTGGCGCACGCCGACACGCCGGGCACGTCGAAATGCGGATCGCGCGTGACGACGATGTTATCGCGACCATCGAGCGGCTTGCCGATCGACTGAAACGTCCGCCGCCCCATGATCAGCGGCTTACCCATCGTCATCCGCCGGAACGTTTTCAGATCCGACGACAGCCGCCACGGCAAGCCGCCATCGCGCCCGATAACGCCGTTCTCCGCCACAGCCACGATCAGGGAGAGGATCATTTCATTTCCCTATACCGCCACCGGCGCCTTGATGTGCGGGTGCGGGTCGTAGCCCTCGAGCGTGAAATCCTCGAACTTGAAATCAAAAATCGACTGGCCGCGATCTTTGATCCCCATCACCGGCAACGGCCTCAAGTCGCGCGACAACTGCAAATCCGCCTGCTCTAGATGATTCAAATACAAATGCGCGTCGCCGAATGTGTGCACGAAGTCGCCGGGCTTTAATCCCGTCACCTGCGCCATCATCATCGTCAGCAACGCATAACTCGCAATGTTGAACGGCACGCCGAGGAACACGTCCGCCGAGCGCTGATACAGCTGGCACGACAATTTTCCATCCGCGACATAGAACTGAAACAGGCAATGGCACGGCGCCAACGCCATCTTCGGAATATCCGCCGGGTTCCACGCCGAGACTATAATGCGGCGGCTATCAGGATTTTTTTTGATTATATCGACGGCATCCGAAATCTGATCGATCGTCTGCCCGGTCTCTGCATTATGCGGGCCTGCGCCCGCGGGCGCGGCCCAGCTCCGCCATTGCTTGCCATACACCGGACCGAGATCGCCGTTGACATCCGCCCACGCGTCCCAAATGCCGACGCCGTTGTCTTGCAGATACCTGACGTTCGTATCGCCCGCCAAAAACCAGATCAGCTCGTGAATGATCGACTTGACGTGCAGCTTCTTGGTCGTGACCAGCGGAAAGCCTTTGGCTAAATCAAACCGCATCTGATGCCCGAACACGCTCAGCGTCCCGGTGCCCGTGCGGTCGGTCTTCTTGACGCCGTCGTTGCGCACCCGGCGCAGCAGGTCGAGATATTGCTCCATGCGCCCGCTTCTAAACCGATTCCGCGCCGCATTCACCCAAGCCCGGCACCCAAGCCCGGCACCCCAGGCTGGCCCCCTCAATGCGTCCCAGAGTGCGTCCCAGAATGCGTCTCTGTGGCCTCACCAGGCGCCAACAGTAACGCCGCGTTGACCTTAGCCCGCTGGAACCGCTTTTTTTTGAGCACAATGAGCCCTATATTGAAGCTGCCGGATTCGTCCGGCTATGGCGATAAACGCGGTCGTAATAAGCGGTTCGGACCCGGGGGCGGTACCCGGCGCCTCCACCACTTTACTTCGCGCCTTCCGACCCCCCTCCGGGGAGCCGGCCGGAAGGCGCAGTTAAGGGGGCGAACTAGGATCGACGAACGTGTAAAGGATTTAGCTTTTGCCCGGCATGATACCACCGTCATCGGGTCACACAGAGTAGTTGCAAATGACAACTATGCTGAGGTTCGTCTCGCTGCTTAATGCGGTGCGATTGACCTAAACACGAAGTCCTTGCCCTTAGCAGGGTAAGGCGCGGTCCGGAGGGCACCGGGCAACAGAAGCCCTCCACTTCCCGTCTTCGCACAGCCCCTCAGCTGTGCGATACGGCAGAAGGAACCAAGTACGCACGTGACTCGCGGAGACCGAAGAGAAGCGCATGACGACGGGGCCGGGCATTGACTACGAGGCGCTGCAACAAGACGCCATGCGCGGCGTCGTTCGCGCCGTGCTCAACCAGATCAACAAATCCGGCCTGCCCGGCGAACATCATTTCTATGTTTCGTTCTTGACCCAGGCTCCCGGCGTCATCCTGTCGAAGCGGCTGAAAGAAAAATATCCGCACGAAATGACCATCGTGCTGCAGCACCGCTTCTGGGATCTGATCGTCTCGGACGACCGCTTCGAGGTCAAGCTGACGTTCGACAGCATTCCCGAGCGCATCGTCATTCCCTACCGTGCCATCAAAGTCTTCATCGACCCGAGCGTGCGCTTCGGCCTGCAATTCGACGAGCCCGGCGAAACGCGTGACACAACCGCGCCGCGCCGCGACATCACCATGGACGCGGCCTATGATCAGGTCGGCGAAGCCCGCGCCGACAGCCCGCGCGCAACCCTTGGCAAGAAGCCGCGCACCGCCCGCAAACCGAAGCTCGACAAGGATGCTAGCACGCCCGCCGCCGTTGCACCGGCGTCCAACCGCGCGATCGCGCCCGGGCCGCAACCGGCAACGGCCGCCGCGCCGCCGCGCCTCGTCGAAACATCAACCGAATCTGATAAGCCTGTTGCAGCCGGCGACGGCGCCAAGATTTTGAGTCTCGACCAGTTCCGTAAAAAGTAATTTCAGCAGAAAATTCCGTGCGTGCACGCTGCGGCCTTGGCCCGCGGATTTTTTTAAGCAACCGCCGGCAATGGACGCAACAATGACATTCCGCTTCCTTGCAGCCCTCGCCGCCATCCTGGTCTTCGTCACGGCCAGTCCGCAGCCGCTGACCGCCGTCGGCGTCGCTGCCTGGCCGCCGCAAAACATTCTCGGCCGTTGGGTGGGAGAAGGAAAGCTTGGCTTTCGCGAAGGCAAATTCGAAACCGTCAAATGCCGCGTCACCTACTTCACCGCCGAGGCCGCCAACCTAAAGCCAGCCAGCCTCAAGCAGTACGTGCGCTGCGCCACCTCGGGCGCCAATATCGACGTCAGAAGCGTGATCACTGAGGTGGGCGGCACCTTAAGCGGCACTTGGGAAGAAACCGTCTACAATCTCAAGGGCGAAATCTCAGGCGAGACGACCGCCAAAGGCTTCCGCGTCACAGTCAAAAGCGACGAGCTCAGTGCGAATATGGATTTGATGCTGAATAGCGACTTGCAGGTCATCGAGATCCAGTTTCACAACTCAACCTTGATGGGCCTGTCGATCATTCTGACCAAGGGCTGACATCGCCTCGGCCCTCACCCCGTCGAGCCGTCCATCGCCGCTTCCGGGATTTTGCGTTCGCCGTCGGTCGGCTTGAATTTCAGCTCAAGCTTGCCGTCGCGCAACTCCGAGCACTCGACCGCTGCAACGAACGGGTCGCTGGCTTCGATCTTGGCCTCGATCCGGCAACTGTCGGCGCTGACCATTGGCTTGACGCTGACGCTACTCTCGCCGTTCGGCAGGGCGAGCGTGACGATCATCACGACGATTTTTGCTTCCATGGTGCGTGCCTCTTTTCAGAGTTTCTAGACCCGCAGAAAAACCCCGCAGGCAAACGTACACATGACCGCAACCGTTTTGACTCAATGGGCCGACGCAACAAGCGCGAATCAATCCGTTATCAGCATAGCGACAACGCAATCGAATAACGGCTTTATTCCGATAGCCTTAGCCTCACCGCGCGCACTTGGTCTTGCAACTGTCTTTGCTTGGCGCCTTGCGACTCTCGTTCCGGGAGCCTGCCCGCAGCGCCAGCGCCTGCGCGGCGAGCCGCAATACGCGGGTGGAGAGTGCATCGCCAGCGTCTTCCAAGTACACTGTACGCGCGCCAGATTGCGTCGTGCGATCTCACACCCGCCAACGTCATGGCCGCGTCGCGCCAGCGATCGTTGTGAAGCAACGACAGGCGGCCACCCACGGCAAACATCCGCGCGTTCGATGCACGTGGCGCGGCACTTACTCGGCGCATCTGCTCAATCGATTCCGTTGCACCTTGTCGTGGGTGGCCGACGGCTACGCGATGCATCGCATCGCCTCGGCCATGACGTTGTGGCGGGGCCACATCGATTCGCGTTGCGCCACTCCCAGACTTATCCCCGCCCTTAACGTTACCAAAAATTCCCAAAAAAAAAGTTATCCCCGCCCCCTCTGCCCACGCGCATGATCAACGCATCTCGCCACACGCGAAGGACGCTGGCTCGAGCTGCGGTCAACGGATGTGGACGAGAGCATGCCGGGCCGCCAGCCAGATCAGCGGGCCTGGGGAACTCTGCCGGCCTGCCGCGACGCGCGCTGCGGTGCGATAGCGA
>JANNSR010000190.1:0-6337 GCA_031402935.1 Hyphomicrobium sp.
GCTGGTCGGGCCACGCCCCCACGCCGTCGCGCACGATCGCTTTTACGAGCAACGCATCGCGCTCTATCCGCGGCGACTGAATATGAAGCCCGGCATCACTGGCTGGGCTCAGGTCAACGGCTTCCGCGGCGCCACCGAGACTGACGACGCCATGCGCCAGCGGGTCGATCATGACCTGTTCTATATCGACAACTGGTCGGTGGCGTTCGATGTCTACATCGTGCTGCTGACGCTTGTGTCGCCGAAGGCCTCGCGCAACGCCTACTAGGCCTAATTCGGTGCGCTCAACGCTCGCGAAAGGCCGTTGCCATCATGTCGCCGAGCGGCTTCAGGAAATACGATAGAATCGACCTGTCGCTGGTGGCGAGAAAAACTTCTGCCGGCATGCCGGGGATCAGATGCTGGCCGCTGTCGAGTTTCATGAGTTCGTACGGCGGCACTTCGATCTGGACCGTGAAAAAAGTGTTGCCCTGATTGTCGGTGATCTCGGCGGCCGACAACTTGCGCACGCGGCCCGTTAGGCGCGGCGTCGAGTGCGCATCGAAGGACGAGAAGCGCACGGTTGCCTCCTGTCCGGGATGAACACTGGCAATGACCTTCGGTAAGATCTTGGCTTCAACGGTCAGTTCGCGCCCATCAGGCACGATCTGCATCAAAGTGCTGGCCGGCTGAACAACGCCGCCTTCGGTGTGAACGGCAATGGCGTGAATGATGCCGGCAACAGGCGAGCGTACTTCGCTGCGCGACAGCCTGTCGGCGCTGGCCTTCTTGACTTCGCTCTGCTCGGCTAGCTGGGCCTGGATCTTCTGCAAGTCCTCTGCCGCCTGCTGGCTGTATTCTTTATCGGTTTGAGCAAGCCGCTCTTCAACCTCGATCCGCGCCGACTTGAGCTTAACCATTTCGGTCTTCAGATTACCGATCTCGCCGCCGATGCGAACCTCTTCGCGCAGCAGTGGGCCCAAGCGCTGCTGGTTAACGAAACCCTTCTCAAACAGCGGCCGCACGGTAGATAATTCGCGCTGATTGAGATCGCGCTCCTTGATCTTTGCCGCCAGCTGGATGGCGCCGCCGGCGAGATCGCTGTCGGTCTGGGCCAGCCGTTGGCTCAAAACTTTCTGCTGCCCGAGGTAGGCGGTGCGCCGGGTCTCAAACAATGCCTTTTGCGCTTCGAGTATTTTTGCGTTCTCGCCTTGCGACAGCACGACGGCCAGCGGCGGCTCGAAACTCTCCTTGCGGTCGCGCTCGGCAATCAGGCGCGCCTCCTGGATCGCGTACTCGGCGACTTTTGCAGACGTCGCATCCATGCTGGCGCGCGATTGCGTGTCGTCGAGGCGGAGCAGCACCTGGCCGGTCTTCACGCGGTCGCCGTTGCGGACTAGAATTTTCGAAACGATACCGCCTTCAAGATGTTGAATGGCCTTGTAGTCGCCATCGACCGATACGGTACCGCCGGCGACGACGGCACCTGAGACGGAAAACAGCATCGAACTCAGCAAAAGCCCACCACACATTAGAACGACGGTTTGCATACCAAAGCGCACCCACGGCTCGGTCGCGTGCCAGTCGGCAGCCGTCGGCACCGGGTTAGGATTGGGGTTAAGACCGGGCAAGAACGACAACAGCTTGTGCATCAGCTGTCGCTCCCGGTCGGGCGTTCGGCCGACGTTGCATCAGGCGCGGCTGGCGCGGCGTCTGGCACGGTTGCCGGTTGCGGGCTGACCGGGTGCTCGCGCAACTGGTCGTTGGCGCGGCGCGCCGGCGTTGGCCCCTGGAACATTTTCATGACTTCGTTGCGCGGGCCGAAGGCACGCTGCTGACCCTTTTCGAGAAACAGCAGCAGGTCGGCTTTGCCAATCGCCTGGACGCGGTGCGAGACCAGAATGATCGTCTGGCCGCGGGCGCGCATGCCGTCGATCGCCGACGACAGGGCTTCGTCGCCCGGCCGGTCGAGGTTCGAGTTCGGCTCGTCGAGCACGACAAGCGGCGGCGTGCCGAACATGGCGCGGGCAAGCGCCAGGCGCTGCCGCTGACCGCCCGACAGGTACGTCGCATAAGCGCCAAGCTCGGTGTCGTAGCCTTTGGGGAGTGCGAGGATCAGTTCATGCGCGTGCGCTTGCTTGGCGGCCTCGACGATTTGGTCGTCGGTCGCGTCGTCACGGAAGCGGCTGATATTCTGTCTGACGGTGCCGGCGAACAGCTCAACGCTTTGAGGCAGATAGCCGATGTAGCGGCCAAGGTCTTCCGGGTGCCATTGATCGAGACGGGCGCCGTCGAGCATGATGGCGCCGCCGAACGACGGCCACAACCCAACGAGCGCGCGCACGAGCGTCGATTTGCCCGATGCGCTTGGTCCGATGACGGCCAGCATCTGCCCGGGCTGAGCGTTGAAGGTGATACCGGTCAGAATGACGTTGCGGGTTTCGGGCGCAGCGACGCGGATATTCTGCACTTCGAGCACGCCTTTCGGGCGCGGCAACTCGGTGCGGGATTTTTCAGGCGGCGCATAGCTCAAGACTTCCTCGAGCTTGAAAAAGCTCTCGCGTGCCTTGATGAAGCCGCGCCAATGACCGATGACCTGCTCGACGGGGGCGAGCGCGCGGCCGAAGATGATTGTAGCGGCGATGATCGCTCCGGCTGAGATCGCGCCTTCAATGGCGAGACCGGCGGCGATCGCGAGCATCAGCGATTGCAGCACCAGGCGCATGGTTTTCGTTACCGCCGACATACCGCCCAAGCGATCGGCCGCGAGCAGTTGCCAGCCGAGGCCTTCGCCGTTCAGCATTTGCCAGCGGGCACGATAGGCACCTAACATGCCCATGGCCGTAATGGCCTCGGCATTACGCTGGCCGGTTTCCGCCATCTCGATACTCTGCGACACCGCCTTGCTGGCGTAGGCGAGCGGCATGCGCCCGCGCTGTTCACTGATCCAAGCGAGAAAAAGCAGGATGAAGGTACCGGCGACAGCTGCAATACCGAGCAGCCAGTGCGTCATGAAGATGACGCCGAGGTAGACCGGCGTCCACGGCGCATCGAAAAACGTAATCGGCGCCGGGCCGGAAATGAACTGGCGGAAGCTGTCGAGCTCGCGCAGTGCCGATCCTCCCGCACCCTGTGTCGCGAGGCTCCGGCGCAGCGCCGCCTCAAAAACGCGGTCGCTCAAGCGCTGGTCGATTTCGGCGCCGACGCGGCCGATGATGCGCGAGCGCGCGAACTCCAGCATGCCGATGATGAAATATAGCGCGGCGGTGATGATCGACAGCGAGATCAGCGTCGGGAACGAGCCCGACGACAGCACGCGGTCGTAGACCTGCAGCATAAACAGCGGTCCCGCCAGCATCAGCAGATTAATGATGGCGCTGAACAGGAACGTGGCGTTGAGCGCGCGGCGGCTCATCGCGACGGCGTCTTTGATTTCGCTATCTCGCGGTCCGAGCAGCCACGTCAGGAAGATGCCGAACAATCCGCCCGACGTCGCCGAGGGCTTGAAGATTTTAGCGTCTTTTAGATCGCGCTTCGGTGCAGTTGGTTGCGGCACTGGACGCGGCGGCGGGGCTTCTGGATCGCCCGCAAATTTGCCGATCCACGTCTGGCCGGCCGCTTCGCCTGATGCCGCTTGCGTGATTTTTGCTTGGCGTGGCGACGCTGAAACAGTTGGCGCCTCTGCCTGAAATGCGCTTGCTGTTTCCGTGCCGGGATCGGGCTCAGCGAAAGCTGCGAGATCGGCTTCGCCCTCGCGCTCGAAGCGCGGACCGGTTTCGCTGCCCGCAGCAGTGACGGTAATGCCGGGGCCGGGATTTTGCAGCAGATCTTCAAGCCGCCGCATGGCAGCCGTCATGCGCTCGCGCTCGTCCTGCTTTTTGTCTTTGCGCCGCGTCAAGTGCCCAAAATCCTGGATGCCTGCGGAAGCCGCGGCGCTGAGAAGCGCGCGACCGACCGCCTCGTGCCCGCCGCAATGGCAAGCCCGGCCGAATCGATTGTCTCAAGATTCGGGCTTGGACGGTGAGGAATTGATTAACTTGGCAGCAGCGAACAGGCCTCACTTGTGCCGGTGTATCGGCATCCGTTCCGAGGACGGAGGGTGGCCGCCGCGGTGCCAATTAACGAAGTGTTAGGACGTTTTCGCCATGGTTATCAGATCGTTTACGATGCGGTCTGACCGTCAGCTCCGCCTGTCGCGTAAAAGGAGTTTGTGTAATGCGTTTGAAGTCCCTCTTGGCGCTCGCCGCGATCGCTCTGTCGTTCGGCATCGCCGCCCCCCAATCCGCTTCCGCCTTCGGATGGGACCGCCCCGATCAGCCGGCCGGGTGGGGCCGCCTGCGCACCGTGCGTCACTGGGTTTATCGTCCGCACTACAACCATGTGTATCTGACGCATGCGGCGACCGACCCGTACGCCTACCGTTATGAACCGCGCGGGTATTACCCCTACTACAACTCCGGCTACTGGGGCCCGCCGCGCATCAAGCGCTATAGCGGCTCGCTACCGCCGTACTACCCCGCATGGGGCGCCAACAAACATAACTATCATCACGTAGCTTGGCACAAGCGCCGCTATGGCGGCCATCGCCGCGGGCACTGGTAAAACGGCGGCAAGCTCTGCGCAGCGGAACTTTTCTCACGCTTGAAACGTTTGTGGCATGAAGGCGGTTTCTCGCGTTCATGCCACATTCATATGGTTTGGCGGAAAGTTGGATCATAGGGGATGTGTGGGATCCCTGTGAGATTCGTTTCGTCAATTGCCGCTACTAGCGGCGCATAGCTTTGGGGAGAGACCCATGTTCAAGAAATTCACACATATGCTGATGGCGCTGACGATGGCGCTCGGCGTCACGTTTGCGTCAGTGCCTGAAGCTGAGGCGCGCCGTGGTCACGGCATCGGCCTCGGTATTGCGGCCGGCATCATCGGCCTCGGCGTCCTCGGTGCTGCTGCGCATGGGCGCGACGGCTACGGATATGGCGGCGGCCCGCGGCACTACTCGCGCTATGACGATGACGGCGGCTATTGCTATCGCGGCCCGCGCCAGTGCCACTGGGCCGGGCGCCGCTGCTTTGAAAACAGCTGGGGTGACACGGTCTGCCGCGGCGGCCGCTATGTCTGCGAACGCCCGCTGATCTGCGATTAAGCCACGCTTCGTTGCGTCCCTAAATCTGCGCCAGTGCTCGAGCGAGTGCTGGCGCTTGTTATTTGCGCCGCGCCAGTGCGGCCGTGTGCAAGGCGATGGCCGCCGCGTTCGAGACGTTGAGGCTGTCGATCGGGCCGTCGGTTGTGATGCGAGCGAGAGAATCGCATGTTTTTGCCGTCAGCTCGCGCAGGCCCTTACCTTCGGCGCCCATGACGAGGGCCGTCGGGCGCGACCAGTCGGTGTCTTCGATCGCCGCAGTTGCCGTGCCGTCGAGGCCTATCAGCGCGAAGCCGGCCGCCTTCAAGTCGTCGAGTGCGCGCGACAGGGTTTGCACCAGCGCCACAGGGATCAGTTCGAGCGCACCTGACGCCGACTTGGCCAGTACGCCATTCAAGGGCGGGCTGTGACGGCGCGTCATCACAAGTCCGGCAGCGCCGAACACGGCGCACGAGCGCAGGATGGCACCGACATTGTGCGGGTCGGTCACCTGATCGAGTACGATCAACGGCCGGCCGTTCGCGGTCGCGGCAAGCTGCGCAAACTCCGGCTCGGGCAGATCTTCGGTTTCCAACATAGCGCCCTGATGTACTGTGTCGGGGCCGAGGATATTGTCGAGGTCGCGCGGCGTCGCTCGTTCGATTGCGTGCTTGATTGCGCCAAGCGTTTCGATTAACCGGCGTTCGGCATTTTCGGTCAGCACGAGCCGCAGCACGTTGCGCGCTGGATTTTTCAATGCGGCTTCGACGGCGTGGCTGCCGTAGAGCCGCAGCGGCACGTCGTCCTCGACGGTTTTTAAAGGCCCGAGCACGCGCTTGCGATGATCGCGTTCCGCGCGCCGGCGCTCGGCAAAATGCGAGTCCGTCTTCGGTGCGGGCACACCGGCTTTGTGCCAGGTTTTCTTCACGGGCGGCTTTGACAGGGGATGCCTCATGGCGTTGAGCGGCGGCGGCGGACCTTGCCGCTTTTCCGATTGACAGGATAGGCCCCCTTGAACATAACGCACCCCATGCCCTGCCGGGTGCGGCAGGGCTCTTTCGTTTGGGCTACGCGGTGCTTGCGCCAGGCCCTGTCGGAATGGAGAGGTGCCCGAGTGGTTAAAGGGGACGGACTGTAAATCCGTTGGCTTCGCCTACGCTGGTTCGAAACCAGCCCTCTCCACCAGCCTTCGCGCTGAAGAGCGCTTCGGCTGGGCAAGCCAGCAGACGCGAAGGTTGC
>JANNSR010000191.1:0-24735 GCA_031402935.1 Hyphomicrobium sp.
GCAAAGCGCTCGGCAATTGATGCAGCAATCGCAACGTTTGACTCTAACAAATCAACTTCGGCGCTTCTCCCCCTAGGGGACTTCCAACCGGTCGCGCCCGGCGCGCCCCTTGGCGTGTCGGAAGCGCCAACAAATAATGACGACAAAGGAAATCTCGTGCCGCTTCGTCTGACGGAAACATCCCCACCAACGAGGAGTTTCCTGATGCGCGTTTCAACACATGCCAAATTGCGTGCTCCCACGCGGCAAAATATGGCGCTCGCGGCGTCGCTGGCAGCGCTCGTGATCGCCGCGCCGGTTGCGTTCCGGCAGTACAAAATCGAAAACGTGCCGGTGACGTTGAGCAAGGCTCAAACCGAATTGCAGACGGGGCAAACGGTTGCGCGTCACATGCCGCCCGTTGCAATTGCGCGACCGGACTCTTCACCAACGATTGAGGCGGAGACAAAGCTGGCGCTTGGCGTCGAGCAGAAGTCGGGCGTCGAGCAGAAGTCGGGCGGCGACAGCACAATTGCGCGCAAGCTTGCAGTGGAGCCAGCGAAGCCTGCGGCCGTTGCAGTTCTTCCAGAGGAGCAGCCGGGCGCCGCGGACATCCGGAGCGTTGATGCGGGTGCCGCGGTGGACGGAAAAGTAGCGGCAAAGGCCCCGGCGCCTGTTGCGGAAATGGCCAAGCGAAAAGACGAACCTGGCGCCGCCGGTGGTTACACGGGGTTAGGAGCATACACTGGCGCCAAGCAATCTGCGGCGGCACCGGTAGATGCGCTCGGAGTAAGTGGCGGGCGCGTGGAGCAGGACCGGCAACTTCTGAACAACATGCTTGGAAACATACCGATCGCCGGGGTAGCGCCTGGCGTGCTGCGCGAGCGGCTGGCTGCTGATTCCAGCCTTGAAGCGCCACACATCGAATTGCCCGCGGAAAATCGCGACAAGTTTGATGCCAACGATATCAACCCGGTCAAGCAGGCGGCGTTGGAACCCGTCTCAACCTTTTCGATAGATGTCGATACGGCATCGTATGCGTTCGTGCGACGGGCGCTGAATGGTGGTCACCTGCCGCCGAAGGATGCGGTGCGCGTCGAAGAGTTTATCAACTACTTCCCCTATGCCTATCCAGCGCCAGAGACCGCCGAGACGCCGTTCAAGCCGACGGTGACGGTGCTGCCGAGCCCGTGGAACCCGAATAACAAGCTCGTGCACGTCGCGATCAAGGGCTACGACCTGAAAACCGCCGAGCGTCCGCGCGCCAACATCGTGCTGCTGATGGACGTGTCGGGCTCGATGCAGCCGGCCGATCGCTTGCCGCTGGTCAAGAACGCGTTCCGCTTGCTCGTCGATCAATTGAAGCCGGGCGACACGGTTGGCATCGTCACATATGCGGGCTCATCGGGAATAGCGCTGGAGCCGACGAAGGTCGCGGACAAGAACAAAATTCTCGCCGCAATTGACAAGCTCGGCGCCGGCGGATCGACGGCAGGCGCGGCGGGCATTGCGGATGCCTATCGCTTGGCCGAAGCGGGGTTCGACAAAAGCGCCGTTAATCGCGTGATCCTGGCGACGGATGGCGATTTCAACGTCGGCATCACGGACCAGAGCGAATTGAAAAGCTACATCGAGCGCAAGCGGCAATCGGGGGTCTTCCTGTCGATCCTCGGCGTCGGCCAGGCCAATCACAACGACGCCTTGATGCAGACGCTGGCGCAAAACGGCAACGGCACGGCTGCCTATGCCGACACGCTGAACGAAGCCCGCAAGGTGCTGGTGGATGAATCATCCTCGACGCTGTTTACGATTGCCAAGGACGTCAAAATCCAGATCGAGTGGAACCCGCAGCGCGTCGCAGAGTATCGTTTGATCGGATACGAAACGCGCAGCTTGAAGCGCGAAGACTTCAACAACGACAGCGTCGATGCCGGCGATATCGGCTCAGGTCATACGGTGACGGCGATTTACGAGGTGACGCCGGTTGGCGCGCCGTTGCTGGCCGATGATTTGCGTTACGGCAAGGCGGTTGCGGCGAAGGCGCCGGTGCGCGAGGCCGAGGCCGATCCTGCAAAGGCTGACACATTGAAGGCTGGCGAACTCGGCTTCTTGAAACTGCGCTATAAGCGGCCAAGCGAAGACACGTCGCAGCTCGTGACCGTGCCGGTAACGGATGCGTTGGCCAAAAATAGCGCGACGGAAATTCCAACAGAGGTCCGTTTCTCGGTCGCAGTCGCGGCCTTCGGTCAGCTCGTCAAGGGCGCGCCGTTTACGCAAAGCTATACGTTCGACGATGTGCTCGCGCTGGCGCAATCCGCGCGCGGCGACGATCCGTTCGGCTACCGCGCCGAGTTCTTGAATCTCGTGCGGCTAGCAAAGTCCGCGCGGCCATGACTGCGGGTTCATGGCCGTGCACCCCCGGAACCCGGCAGCGAAAGCTGCCGGGTTTTGGTTTTTCTATCGCTCCTCGCGTTGAGTTCGCCGCCCGATGTCACGACGCGAGGAAGTGACGTTACCGAGTTTCATGCAGCTGTTCATCGGCGACGGGCAGCCCTTGCGGGCTTCCATGCGGGCGATGATCTTGGCGTTGTCTTCGCCGATTTCGGTCTTCGGTTTTTCAATCCCCGGATCGCACGTCGCGTCGTTGCCGAAGTACGAATATCCGATGGGCGTGAAGAAGCAGTAGTTCGAGCGGGCGTACATTTCGTTGCGCGCGACCCAAAGCGTCGGGCAGTCGAGTTTGCGCACTTCCGGCCACGTCAGCTTGCGATCGAGGCTGTCGGCAACAACGGGCTTCGATGTGTCGTAGGCGTAGATGCAGGTCGGCTGACGGCCGAGCGCGAGGGCGTAAACGGCAACGGCACTGGCCATGAACATCAGCGCGAAGAACGCCGTCATGACCCAGCGCGGCAGCAGCGTCGAATTCCACAGCACCGCAGCAGTGCCGAGCACGACGGCGATCAGGATCTGCTGGGGATCGCCGAGGCCTGTGAAGCCCGCGACATTGAGTGCCAGGTTCACCCCGGTATCGAGAAAATAGACCATGGCGCGGATCCCCGGCCCAAAGTGTGAAATCCCAAAAAGCCAGCAAAAGCCGGTTTCGGGCATTAGTAAATCCCCGCGGCGCGCCGGGAGCCCGCTGAAAAGCCCGAGTTGTAGAAAAAAGTTACTCCCGCCCCTTCAGGCCATGAGATCCTGTGCCCTGGGAGACAGGCAAGGCCGTAAAGGTTGGATATAAGCTTTGACAAACAGAATGATCATTCTCCTTGACCATGCCACAGTTCTGATCCAAAAAAAACGAGTATTCGTTTTGGTGACGAGGTTGTGGGGCTGCTTGGGTGCCAAGCCGGCCCGGCGGGAGCGACGAGGACGACTGATGCCGAAGCTTAAACCCGACACTCAGCGCGCACGCCGCGAACACATCCTGGACGCGGCCCTGCTGTGCTTCGCGCGGGCAGGATTTCACGCGACGACGATGCAGGATATCTGCCGCGAGGCCGATGTCAGCCCGGGTGCGGTCTACGTCTATTTCGCATCCAAAGAGGATCTGATCGCGGGCCTTTGCGAGCGCGACCGCAACGAATTCGCCGAGCGCTTTGCGCAGTTGGCGGCAGCACCCGATTTCCTCGAAGCGCTAACCGCAATCGGCGAGCACTACTTCGTCGACGAGCCAACTGAAAAGCAGCGCTTCGTTGTCGAGATGGGTGTGGAATCGACGCGCAATCCGCGCATAGCCGAGATTTTCATGAGCGTCGACAAATTCTGCTGCGACAGCTTCGAAGCCTTGTTCCAGCGCCTGAAGGACGAAGGCCGCATCGCGCCGCGCGTCGATATTCCGACGCTGGCGAAGGTGTTCAACGTCATCGGCGACGGCATGTTCTGGCGCCGCGCCATCGAGCCGGGCTTCAACGCTCGTGCCGTTCTGCCGGTTTTGACCGAACTGATCGGCACGATGCTCAACCCGATCGACGGCGGCGGCCCGCGCCGCGCGGCGCCACCGCAATACCAACCGCGTTCGCATGAGGTCAGCCGATGAAGCGGAACCTCATCACCAGCTTGGTAGCGCTCGTGGTAGCTGGCACTGCCGGCTACGGCTACATGAAATGGAAGGCGCCGGCCGCTGCGACCGCAGACGCCACCGAGCAAACTGTGGCCGCACCGGCCGTGACAGTTGCCAAGGTCGCAACCGCCAATTTCGTCGAAACCGCAATCGTGTCGGGCTCGATCATTCCGCGCGAAGAAATTCTCGTCTCGCCGGAGATCGAAGGCCTGCGCGTGATGGAGTTGTTTGCGGATGAAGGCGATGTCGTGAAGAAGGGCCAGATTCTGGCCCGCCTTGTGACCGAGCAACTTGACGCGCAAATGGCGCAGAACGAAGCCGGCCTTTCACGCTCATCCGCAGCCATCGCGCAGGCGCAAAGTCAAATCGCGCAGGCGGAAGCCCAAGCCAAGGAAGCCAAAGCCCAACTTGATCGCGCCGAGCCGCTGAAAAAATCCGGATATCTTTCGCCCGCGACCTATGACCAGCGCGAAAGCGCCATGCGTACGACGCAGGCGCAGGTCGTCGCCGCCAAGGACGGATTGAAAGCCGCCGAAGCCGAGAAGGGGCAGGTTGAGGCCCAGCGCCGCGAACTTGCCTGGCGGCGCAGCAACACCGAAGTCAAGGCTCCGGAGGACGGCATCATCAGCCGCCGCACGGCGCGCATCGGCGCAACCGCGTCGGCCGCGGGCGAACCGATGTTCCGCATCATCGAAAACGGCGAGATCGAACTCGATGCCGAAGTCGTCGAAACCGAATTGCAGCGCGTCAAGGTTGGCCAGAAGGCGCTCGTCACCGTAACGGGAGCGCCTGACGCCGAGGGCACCGTGCGTCTCGTGTCGCCTGAGGTCGATAAGACGACACGGCTTGGTCGCGTCAAAGTGTTTCTCGGCACCAACCCAGCGCTGCGCGTCGGCGGCTTTGCCCGCGGTCGCATTGAAACGGCGTCGAGCCGCGGCCTCGCAGTGCCGGCATCTGCCGTGATGTTCGACCAGACGACTGCATATGTGCAGGTGGTCAACGGCACCAAGGTCCGGCGAAAGGCGATCAAAACCGGGTTGATCTCGGGCGATCTCATCGAGGTCAAGGATGGTCTGAGCGACGGCGACCTGATCGTGGCGCGCGCCGGAACGTTCCTGCGCGACGGCGATAGCGTGCGCCCAATCGTGCCGGATCCCAAGGTCAGCGAGGCGAAGTGATGCGCATCAATTTCTCCGCCTGGGCCATTCGCAATCCGGTTCCGCCGATTTTGCTGTTCACGGTGCTGTGCCTGCTCGGCATCATCAGTTTCATGCGGCTGCCCGTCACCAAATTCCCGAACATTGACGTGCCGGTGATCGCAGTCCAGGTGACGCAGGGCGGCGCGACGCCGGCCGAACTCGAAACCCAGGTGACGAAGGAAGTCGAGGACGCGGTCGCAAACATCACCGGCGTCAAGCACGTCGCGTCGACGGTGACGGACGGATCATCTGTCACGGCGGTCGAATTCCGGCTGGAAATCGATACCGACCGCGCCGTCAACGATGTCAAAGATGCGATCGACAGAATCCGCGCAGATCTTCCACGCACGATCGACGAGCCGATCGTGTCGCGCATCGACGTCGAAGGCCAGTCGATCATTTCCTACGCGGCGTCGAGCCCCGGCATGACGCTGGAACAGTTGTCATGGCATGTCGACGACGTGGTGAAGCGGCAGCTGCTTGGCCTCAAGGGCGTCGGTAAGATCGAACGCTATGGCGGCGTCGACCGTGAAATCCGAATTCAGCTCGACCCCGACCGGTTGCTGGCGTTTGGCATCACGGCTGCCGAAATAAACCGCCAGGTGCGCTCGACCAACGTCGATCTCGGTTCGGGCCGCGGCGAAGTGGCAGGCCAAGAGCAAGCCATCCGCGTGTTGGCGGGAGCGCGGCGCGTTGAAACGCTGGCCGCGACCAAGATCGACCTCGCCAACGGACGTCAGGTCCGATTGTCCGATCTCGGCAAAGTCATCGATGATGCGAGCGAGCAGCGCTCATTCGGCCGCTTGAACAGCGAGCCAGTCGTCTCGTTTGGCCTTTTCCGCTCGAAAGGCGCCAGCGAAATCTCGGTGCGCGACGTTGTCGAGAAGAAACTTAGCGAACTCAGAACCCAATATCCCGACATCACGCTGACCAAGATCGACGATGCGGTTGCCTACACGGACGGCAACTACAAGGCGGCGATGGAATCGCTGATCGAGGGTTCGGTGCTCGCGGTCATCGTGGTGTTTCTGTTCCTCAAAAACATGCGCGCAACGCTGATCTCCGCGATTGCACTGCCGCTGGCAGCGATCCCGACGTTCGCAATCATTTTCATGCTCGGGTTTTCTCTGAACCTCGTCAGCCTGCTCGCGATCACGCTTGTCACCGGCATTCTGGTCGATGATGCCATCGTCGAAATCGAGAACATCGTGCGACACCAGAATATGGGAAAGACGCCGTATCGCGCCGCGCTGGAGGCAGCCGATGAAATCGGCCTGGCGGTCATCGCAATTTCGCTGACGATTGTCGCGATTTTTGTGCCGGTGTCGTTCATGGGCGGCATCGCCGGACAATACTTCAAGCAGTTCGGATTGACCGTTGCAGGGGCAGTTCTGATCTCGCTGCTGGTGGCGCGACTGATAACACCGATGATGGCCGCGTACCTGTTGAAGCCCACGCCGGAAAAGCCGCATGTCGACGGCCCGCTGATGCGGTTCTACACGCGCTTTCTCGCGGCAACGCTGCGGGTGCGCTACCTCACGCTCGTTGCCGGTGTGGCGCTGTTCTCCGCCTCGATCTGGGCGACGGGCATGCTGCCGTCGGGCTTTATTCCAGAAGAAGACCAGTCGCGCGTCGTGATTGCGACCGAGTTGCCGCCGGGCTCGACGCTGGCGGAAACGCGGGAAGTGACCGACCGCATGGTCGATACGCTGCGCACAATCCCAGAAGTGAAAAGCGTGTTCGTGCTCGGCGGCACCAGCCCGACCGGGCAACTTGAAATCCGACGTGCGGCGCTGACGATTCAACTTCTCAACAAGTCCAAGCGCGACCGCACGCAAAAGCAACTCGAAGAAGTGATATCTGGAAAGCTTGCCGATATCCCCGACACGCGCTCGTGGTTCGTCAATGAGCGCGGCGAACGCGAATTGTCGTTCAACATGCTGTCCGGCAGCGGGGAAGCACTTTCCGAAGCCGTCGGCAAACTGGAAGGCGCGCTACGCTCCGTGCCGGGACTGCGCAACGTCGCGGCCGAAGCGGCACTTGAGCGGCCCGAAATCATCGTGACGCCGAAGTTCGACGAAGCGGCAAAGCTCGGCGTGTCGGCGGAGCAGATTTCCGAGACGATCCGCGTCGGCACGATTGGCGACGTCGATTTCAACCTCGCCAAGTTCAATGCCGGCGACCGGCAGGTACCGATCCGCGTGCAGCTTGAGCAGGTGACGCGCACCGACATGAAGCGCATCGAGCAGTTGCGCATCACCAGCAGCACCGGCAAACAGATCCCGCTGACGGCGGTGGCGGACGTCAAATTCAGCCAGGGGCCGAGCGCGATCAACCGCTACGACCGCAAGCGCAGCGCCAAGATCGGCACCGACTTGATGCCGGGCGTACCGCTGTCCGTCGGGCGCGAGCGATTCCTCAAGGCCGTTGAGGAGCAGAAATTGTCAGCCGGCGTGACGCTGCAAGCGTCGGGCGACGCCGAAATCCAGGACGAAGTCGCGCAAGGCTTCATTACGGCGATGGGCACGGGGCTGATGCTCGTGCTCGGCGTGCTGATACTTTTGTTCTCGAGCGTGACGCAGCCGATCACGATCCTGCTGTCGCTGCCGCTGTCGTTCGGCGGCGTGGTGGTGGGGCTGCTGGCGACCAACAACGCCGTGACAATGCCGGTCTACATCGGCCTGCTGATGCTGATGGGTATCGTAACCAAGAACGCGATCATGCTTGTCGACTTCGGCGTCGAGAAGATGAAAGAAGGTATGAACCGCACCGATGCCATCATCGATGCCGGGCGCAAGCGAGCGCGGCCGATCGTGATGACGACGCTGGCGATGGTGGCAGGCATGCTGCCAAGCGCTATGGCTTATGGGGAAGGCGGCGAGTTCCGCGCCCCGATGGCGATTGCGGTGATCGGTGGGCTGCTCGTCTCGACGGTACTTTCGCTGATTTTTGTGCCGAGCTTCTTCACGGTTATGGACGACCTAGGCCTGCTGATGCAGCGGATTTTCTCGCCCTTCATCGGGAAGGCTGACGAGCCGGATGACACCACGGTGACAGCTGCCTCAACACCCGTCGCCTCGAGTGAGCAGAAGGCAAAGCCGGCCGCCGTGCGCGCAACTCCGATGGCTGCGGAATAAAATAAATCCACCACAAGCGATTGTTGACCGGGGCAAGCGTGCCTACGTTGCCCCGTCGCTTCTTTTCGCAACCGCTCCCACAAGAGGTACCGCCATGTTCGACGCTAAATCCATTCTCGAAGGCCTGGTGCGCGGCGCCGCACAACCGGCGCAGCAGCCGCAGGGCGGCGGTGGACTGGGCGATATTCTCGGCCAGATCCTAGGTGGCGGCGCGGGGCAGCAGCGCGGCGGCCAGCAGCAGGGTGGCGGAGGATTGGGCGATATTCTGGCCGAGATCGGCAAGATGACGAACCCCAAGGGTAACGCGCCGCAAGGCGCCCCGCAACAAGGCGGGGGCCAATCGGGTGGCGGGCTCGCGGACATTTTGGCTGAGCTGCAAAAGCAGCTCGGGCAGGGCGGGCAGACACCGGCTCCGCGGCAAGCGACTGAAGCGCCAAGCGGGGCGCCAAGCGGCGGCCTGGGAGATATTCTGGGGCAGTTGAAGGATCATCTTGGCAAGGCCGGTGGCGCCGTTAGCGGCGGGCCCGGCGCAGGCGGCGGGCTTGCCGACATTCTCGGCCAGGTGCTGGGTCAAGCGACGGCCGGCGCCAAGGAAGGCGCGACGCGCATCGGCGAAGCAACAGGCGCCAAGGACGCGATTGGGCGCGCGACGGGCGGACAGTCGACCGAAGAACTGCTCGAAAAGTTGAAAGGTCTCATTCGCGATAACCCGATCGCGGCGACGGGTGCGGCAGGCGGTCTCGGCGGCCTCGTGCTCGGCACGAAAACGGGACGCGCCGTTGCCGGAAGTGCGGCGCGCATCGGTGCGCTGGCGCTGATTGGCGGCCTTGCCTACAAGGCGTTCCAGAATTATCAGGCCGGCAAGCCGCTGATCACCGGTGCGAGCCCGCCGGAAGCGGCGCCCGCTGGATCGGGCTTCGAGCCGGCGGCGGTGACGAACGAGTCTGCGACGCACTACATTCGCGCCATGATCGCGGCGGCGGCGGCCGATGGGCGCATCGACGGCGCCGAACAGGCGAAAATCATCGCCAGCCTCAAGCAAGGCGGCGTCGATAGCGGTGCGGAAGAGTTTCTGGCCAACGAGTTGAACAACCCGGCGACGGCGCAGGATCTGGCCGATTCCGTTGCTTCTCCGGAAGAAGCGATCCAGCTTTATACGGCGGCGAGAATAGCAATCGAGCCGGATTCGCCGCACGAAAAGCAGTTCCTCGGCGCGCTGGCGGCGGCACTCGGCATCGATGCCAAGTTAGCAGCGCACATCGAGGCGACGACGCGCAGTGCGGCTGCTTAATGTTTGGCGCCGGGACCTGACGGCAAACCAATAGCCAAAAGACAACGGCGCCGGCCGGAAAAGCAGGCGCCGTTTTGATTTTGCGGGAAGCGCCGGGCTCAGTTCGTCTTCGGCGCGGGCGCGGCAGACGCGGCGTTCTGCTCCGACTTGTCGTTCTTGAAGAACGCATCGACGCGCATGCCGGTGAACAGCGGTGGATTGCCGTCGAGCGACACCATAACTTCGACGACTTCAACGTCGTTCGGACGGCGCGGTCCCCGCGTCGCAATCCGCGGCGTGCCGAGCGACTGAGAAATCGACGTGACCGTGCCTTCGAACGTTCTGTCGGGATAGGCGTCGGCCTTCACAATAACCTTTTGGCCAACGGTGACCTTAGCGGCATCGCGTTCTTCGACCTCGGCGCGCAGGCGAAGGCCTGAAAGATCGCCGAACACGATCAGCGCGCTTTCGGGCGATGGCACTGCCGTTTCGCCGGCGCGCGCCAGCATGTTCAGCACCGTGCCGTCGGCAGGCGCGCGAACGCGGGTCCGCTCGAGCGCGATTTCGGCCGACGACAGTTCGGAGCGGGCAAGTGCCAGCGACGATTCAAGCCGCTGCATCAGTGGCAGGCCGGATTTGCCGTTGATGGCGGCAAGGGCTAAGCGTTCGGACTCGATTTTGGCTTTGGCGGCCGTGACTTTTTCACGCTCGCCGTTGAGCGCGTCGGCATTGCCGGTACCGGCGACAACTGCGCGGGCGGCGGCATCGAAGGCTTCGCGCGCGGCGAACAAGGCACGCTCGGCCTTTGCGACGGCGTCCTCGGCGTTGCGGCGGTCGGTTGCGAGGCCCGTGACTTTTTCCTCTTCGCGTTCGCGCTCGCGGACGCTGACCTCGGCCGTGGCGGCCGTGATTTTGGTGTAAATCTCCTGGTCGTCGAGGCGAACGAGCAGATCGCCGGCGCGGACCTTGTCGTTGGTCTTGGCAAGCACTTCGACGATGCGGCCCGGCATCTGGCTGGCAACGCGCACCTCACCGTCCTTCGGCTCGACACGGCCCGTGGCGGAGGCCGCCCACTGGGCGGGTGCAGCGGCCGCGTCTGCGTGTGCGGGGCCGGCAATTTGTGCCATTTCACTGCCGAAGCGGCCTGAAAGGCTGTTGACGCCAAGGCCGAGTGCAATGGCGAGTACCCCGGCGGTGGCGATGGTGGTGATGGCTGGATCAATCTTATGCATGTAACTTACGCCTCTTGGTCAAATCGGTGATTTCGGGGGCGTTGATGCCCTCGGGCCGGCGCTCTTCGCCGACGATCTTGCCGTCTTCGATTTTAACAACGCGGTCGGCATAGCCGAGCGTTCTTGGGTCATGCGTGACGGCCAGGACGCTGCGTTTTTGTTCTTTGGCGATCCGCGACAGCAGCGCCATGACGGCGTGGCCGTTCTCGCTATCGAGTGCTGCGGTCGGCTCGTCAGCCAGCACGATCGAAGGTGACGACGCGATGGCGCGGGCAACTGCGACGCGCTGCTGCTCACCACCCGAAAGATTACCGGGATAGTTGGTTAGACGATGGCCAAGGCCGACGTCGCGCAGGACTTCTTCGGCGCGGCTTGTCGCCTTGTAGCCGGTGATGCCGCGCACATCGAGGGCGATGCGCACGTTCTCGATTGCGTTGAGCGTCGGGAACAAATTGTAGGACTGGAAGATGAAGCCCATGTGGTCGCGCCGCACCTTGGCTAGTTCTTCCGCCGAACGGCCGGTGACGGTTTCGCCGGCGATTTTGAGGTTGCCCGACGTCGGCGTCATGATGCAGCCGAGGATCGACAGCAGCGTTGTCTTGCCGGAGCCGGATGGGCCCATGAGCAGGGTCAATTCGCCCGGCACGAGTTCGAGGTTTACGCCTTTGACGGCGACGACGAGGCCGGCGCCGGAGCCGAGCTCTTTGACGATCTGATCTGCCTGCAGGACCGGAGTTATTGTCATCGCGCGAACACCGTTGCAGGATCGATTTTTGTGACTTTGACGATGGCCGACAGTGCTGAGATCGCGCACATGGCAACCGTCAGCGCGAACAGCCAGAAGGCGAGACCCGGAGTCATGACCAGCGGTAGTGCCGAATTCCGGCTGGCGTAGAGGATCATCAGCGAGATGACCATACCGAGCATGTAGCCGATGATGGCACTCAACCCGGCCTGGGCCAGGATGACTTTGTGGATGTAGCCTTTTGATGATCCGAGCGCGCGCAGTGTGGCGAACTCGTGGATATGGTCCTTGGTGCTCGAATACAGCGTCTGCGCGACGATGACGGTTCCGACAAGCGAGCCGAGGATGGCGCCGCCGATCAAGGCGAGGCCGGCGCCGGTCTTGAACAGCCACTGCTTGAGGCTGCGGGCGCGGAATTCTTCCTTGGTCAGGACTTCAGCACTCGACAACCGCTGGCCGAGATCGTTCTGGACGGCGGCGCTGTTAGCGCCGGGCGCCAGCTTGACGAGCAGGAACGTGGTGCGGTCGGCATCCGCGCCCATCAATTGCCGGGCGCGATTGAGCGTTGTGTAGGCGTAGGGCGACTGCGTGAACGAACGCACGCCTTCGGTTAGCGCCCGGACTTTAACGCGTCCCATCGCGACTTGCGCCGTATCTCCAATGCCATTAATGCCAAGCTCGGCCAGATAGCTGCGATCGACGGCAACGGCATCGGGCGCCTTGATGTCTTCGGGTGTGCCTTCCGCCAGCGACCACGGCACGAGGCCCTTGTCGTCGGCATCGCTGCCAACAACGACAACGCGCGACGAGCCACCGCCAGGCTTGCGCCACTCAGCGAACGAGACAACCAGCGGCACGACAGACTGCACGCCGGGCGTCGCGAGTGCCTGGTGGCGCTCGCGGTCGGTCAGAAGGATGCCGCCGTCCTCGAAGCTCTTGGCACCGAACGTGGTGACGAAAAGATCGGCATCGGATTTGTCGATGTTGGCCGTGATCATGCGGCTTGAGCCGAGATAAAGGCCGAGCTGCACGGCAACCAGCACGATTGAAAATAAAATGCCGACCAGCGTCACCGCCAAACGGATGCGATCGTGGAGCAGGTTGCGAAGCGCGAGTGTCAAAACCATTGCGTTGGCCGGATCTTTCTCAAAAAATGCCGTTCTTAAGCCTATAGACCCGCCTGCTGGGCGACACGGCGGCGCGGCGTCAATTTCGAAGCATCATCTGCGCGGACCGCCCCTGCAGATATGGGAGCTTATGTGAAAAGCGTATATACCCCCCGGCGGACCGCGACCACTGGCGGCAACGCCGCGTAAGGCTGCGATGCGAAGTTTTAACGTTTCGCGCCTTAACCACCCAAATATCCAACTTCAATGTTTCGCCGTTTTCAGGGCATAGGACGCTAAAAGTTCATCTGTCAGCTGCGGTTTATTGTCATGCGAACGCATAAAGCCCTGAAATTCCTGACCCAGTTGTCCGCGACTGCGAGCGTTGCGGCGATCGCAGCGCTCAGCGCAATGCCAGCTCTGGCAGCCGGGGTGCCGAAGGAAGCTGGTGTTTGGATCGACGACAGCGGCAAGGGCGCGGTCAAAATTGAGCCGTGCGGCGCCAAGTTATGCGGTCGCATTGTCTGGTTGCGCGATCCGTTGAACGCCAAGGGCGAACCGCTGACCGATAAAAACAATCCCGACGCCAGCATGAACAAGCGGCCGATCTGCGGACTGCCGACGATCGGCAATGTAGCGGCGATGCCGGAAGGCGGCTTTGACGGCGGTTGGGTCTACGACCCCAAAGTCGGCAAGTCTTACACAGTAGCGCTGCAACTGGCTGGGCCGGACATGCTGCAGGTCACCGGGTATCTCGGAGTGAAGTTTCTCGGAAAATCGTTCATCTGGACACGGGCTAAATCGGAGTTGCCTTCGTGCAATGTGCAGCCAACAGCTGCGACCAATGCGGCACCGGCCACTGCACCACCGGCTGCGAAAAAGGGCGGCGAAGCACTGCCCTGGGGCGATGATGCGAAGGCTGCGAAGGTGCCGGCCGCCGCGAAACCGGCCCAACCGGCTGCCGCAAAGCCAGCGGCGGCGAAGGCTGACGCATCAAAACTCGGTGCAGGCAGCATGAAACCGGCGGCCAAGGCGTCGCCCCAGCCGCCCGCCAAGAAGGTTATTCAGCAGCGCCCTGCTGCAGCGGTTTCGAACTAGCCGCCGGCCGGACGGTAGCAGGCTTGGCCGCAACGCGAGCCAGCACGCGATCGACGAAATCAATCGTGCGTTCGGCAACATAGCCGCGCTGACGGTCTAGCGTCACAAGATGATAGCTGTCGTCCAGAACGCAAACTTCGACCAGCCCGCCGAGATTGCGCTGAAGCGCCATCGTATTGCGGATATCGCTCTGATCATCCTGACGCGGATGGAAGATCATGGTGTGGTGCGTGATGCGCGACAGCAGGGGCCGCACATTACGCACCATTTTGAAGAATTCAAAAACCGTGCCGCCTCCGCGAACCGTGATGTCGGCCGAGCTGGCGCCATCACCCTTCATGGCTTCGAGCGCGAAGTTCCGCACGCGCTCATCTTTGATACCGTGCGGCGCTGGCGTGCGGAACGTGAAAAGGCGCGCTGTCCACTTATCGCGAACGAGATGAAACAGCTTCAGTGCGCGCGGAATGGCCCAGCCGTTTACGGCGAGCGTTGGCGCAAATAGCATAACGCCAGACGTCTCTTCGTGTCGGAACGCTGCCAACCGGAGAGCCAGGATGGCACCGGCGGATGCGCCACCAACCAATACGGTGTCGCAGCTTTTTGTCAGTTCGTCGAAAGCGGCCTCGGCGGATTGGTACCAGTCGCGCCACGTCGACATGCCGGACACGTCGGTGCCAAAGGTCAAACCCGGCACGACCGGGCAATAGACCGTATGGCCCTGCCGCGCCAGCGACTGAGCGACGAACTTCAGTTCGAGTGGGGAACCGCCCAAAGAGTGGAGCAGAAGTACGCCCGTTGACCCGCCCGGAAGATACAGACTGCCCCGCGGCGCCTGAAATTTATCTATATTTTTCATTACTTTACGTTGCACTCGCTCTTACTTCACGCAAACCGTCTTACGACGCGACCGTTAACAATGCCAACGCAACTTTGTCGCGCTGCCGCAGATAGCAGAAAAAATCGCTTACTTTGCTCTTAAGACAGATATTACGAACCTAGTATGAAGCCGCTGAAATGGCCAGACGTTTCGGACTTGAGTTGGGTCGTACCGTTAACTGCGGACCCATTGCCGCACTGCAAAAAAGTGGGGCAAAGTCACAGGAATCAGCGGGTTAACAATGTTGCATTGCAGCAATACGATGTTGAGCGTGTGGCAAACTCGAGAGCTGAGATGGGCATCGCTCAACGCGCAACAACCATCGCAACACCTTGCCGATGCAAGGACTGGGCATCCTGCGAGCCACGGCACGGGCAACAGTACTGCTCGTCGGTACCAAAACCGACACTGTCAGCGCACAATTGGCACGCTATAATTGTTCCTTAACGGATGCGGCGGCTTTTCGATCGCGCCACTAGCACGAGGATCGCCTATACTTGGCCCGGCTGCTGCGTTGCCTGACAACCTCCCTATGCTGTGCCTCGCTCGTTGCAGCAAATGTCCTGCCTGCGGCAGCGGCGGAGCTGTCGCGAGCAGCCTATGAAGACTGCCAGAACCGCGACGAGGACGGCCTGAAACTGGCCATCGCCACGATCTCGGCCGACGCGCTCAAGACCGGCATAGGAAAGATCGACTATCGCGCCCTGGTCGCCGATCAATGGCGCCGTGCCGGCCTCGACGGCATCATCGACAAGCGCGTCGATATCGCAATCGAAGACGTGAAGAAAGAAACCAGCTGGACGGAACGCATTAAATCGCTCGCCAACGCTGAGACGTCGCAAAAATTGGCGACGGCGGTGGCGGAGCGCGTCTACCGCTCGGACGCGGTTACGGCCGGCATTGAAGACCTCGCAACAGGGGTTGCGAAAGAGGCCGGAAAAACCATCGAGTTCGCCAGTGCCGACGCAACCGAGCCGCTTCTGGCGTGCCTCAAGGCATTCGTTGGCCCGCGCTATGGCTCGGCCGTAGCGCTAGCCGTTGCGGGGGACGCGAGCAAAGATCTCGCTGTCGATCCCGGCAAGGGATCGGGCTCAGTCTCGGCGGGATCGGTGCTCAAAGAAACGAGCGGCGGGCTTGCCGGTGCGACGATCCTGGTGGTGCGCCGCCAACTCGCCACGCTCGCAACACGCGTCGGCCAGCGCATTGTCGGCAGTGTGCTGTCGCGGCTTGTCTCCGTTGTCGCAGGCGGCGTTGGATTGGTCTTGATTGCTAAGGATATCTGGGACTTCCGTCACGGCGTCCTGCCGATCATTGCCAGTGAAATGAAGGCTGCCGCCACAAAAGAAAAGGTCAGGGAAGAGATCGCGTCAACAATTTCGGATCAAATCGGCAGTCACATCACGGATATCGCCAACGCCTCTGCCGATCACGTCATCGAAATCTGGCAAGGCTTCAAGCGGGCGCACGCGCTGGTGCTCAAAATTGCCGATGGAAACGGCGCGTTCCGGACATTCCTCGACGGCGTCAAGGCTGAAACACTGCCGCGGATGGACGAGCTCGTTGCCCTACTGGTCGCGAGCGAGGGCGAGGCCGGCGTGATACGGCGTCTCGATGACGGCTCACTCAATCAGGCCGTGCATTTGATGCCGGTAAAGGGCCTCGATATCGCTCGCGAGACAAAATCGGTTGCCTCTGCGCTCGCGTGGGCAGCGCTGGCCGGCGACAAACTCGATACCGTTGCAGACTACGAGCTGCACAAGCGCGCAGTGCCGGAGGATTTTACGCGCGCTTCGCTTGAGCGCGTTTTATCGCTCGGCGACAGAACCTCGATTACCCGTCTGGCGTCCGTGACGCGGCAAGCGCGCGACGCACTGTTCGGTCTTGAGACGGCGGAACTGGCGTCGCTAGCAAAGAGCCTGTCTGAAAGCGAGCTATCGACGCTGGCAAGTTATCTGAACGGACTTCAGGCGGGTCCGCGCGAACATGTCTTGCGCACGGTCGCGGCCAATCCGGCCAGGATGCAGGTGCTGGCATCAACGCGGGTGCGCGACGCGATACTTACAAGCACGGACCAGCAGGCAGCGGTCGAGATGATGTTGAAGCCGTCACAGGCCTTCGTGCCGCGCGAGTTCGTCCACGACGCCGGTCTTGCGTGGCAGGGGCGCGTCAGTCCGTGGCTGCTGTTGGACAAACATCCGGCCGGCGCGGCGCTGGCTGGCCTGCTTGCGCTGATGATCCTTGCCTGGTTGCGGCGGCTGCTTTTTCCACGCCACCGGACCCAAAAGGCCGCGGAATCGGCTTAAAGCCCGCAAGAGCGCGGCGGCTTACACACAGCCACTACGGTCTTTCCACACCCTTCGACCCTTGCGCTTGCGCCTGGCCGCCGCCCGTATGATAAGGGGCGCGTTGAGACGGGGATTCTTTAAACGCGGAGCATGCCATGTCGATGCGTGATCGGTTTAAGAGCGAAGGGGGAGTACGCGAGATGGGTTTAAAGGCTCCAGGCATCATTACGTTCATGCTGTCCGTTATCCTCGCCGTCGTCACGCTGATGGTCGTGTTTTTCGGTGCCGATATTCCGGGCATCAAGGGCAACGAACTTTCGTTCCTGCTGACCTCGTATGGCATTCTCATGCTGGGCTGCCTGGTTAAATGGCTTTGAGACGCTGAGCGGCGCACAAGCATACGATCTCGCCGAAGAGAATTGCAGCAGTGCAGAATCACTGACGGCGAGAGATTTGCCATTTCCGCAGGATCTATTCGAGCGAACTCAGTGCGCTCGTGTCGCGCGGCATTGAGTCAGCTGGGTTAGTCCAGCGTCGGCACTTTAACCGTGGGTCTCGGAAATTTTCTTCGAGAGACATAATGCCGAAATCTGCACAGACCATTTCGCGCCGGGTCCGATTATCGCAACCCGCCATTTTGACCGCAATTGCACTCACTGGCCTGGCGCTTGTCGCCTGGCATGCCACGGCAAGCCCAAAGGTTGACGACGCGGTCACTGTGCAAACCCAAGTGTCAATCTCGCCCATCAAACTCCAGCGCGTCTCGACGAGCAGGCCGGAATTACCGGCTGTCTCCCGCTAAGCGCGGAACGAGCGGCAGTGCCTTGACCAGCCCGCGCACCGAATTGCCGAGATAAACCGTTTGCGCCCGATTGAGATCTTCGATCGATAACTCTGCCTCGCATGCCTTGCCGCTGGCCAGCAAAGATTGTCTCAAAGTGCCTGGCAGCAAACCGGAATCTAGCCTCGGTGTCACCAGTGCGCCGTCGCGTTCAATAAAAATTGTCGTGCGGCTTCCTTCGGCAAGCAATCCATCCTGATTGAGATAGATGACCTCGTCGGCGCCGAGCGTCTCGGCAAAATGTTTCCACTCGCTGTCGTAGAGATCGCGGCGCGTCGTCTTGTGATAGAGAAACAGATCGCCGTTATTGAGCCGCGTGTCGGAAATGACGTAGCGCATGACGGCAGCGGGATCAGACGGCGGCAGCGGCGTTGTCGTGACGGACACGTTGCCGTCTTCGTCGAGCAACAGCCGAACACGCAGCCGGTTTGATTTTTCACTTTCAACAGATGTATCGAGCGCAGCGCGTATCGATGCGGCATCAAAGGTAAAGCCGAAATAGGCTGCGGAACTCGCTAGCCGCTCGAAATGCTCGTCCAGCAAGGAGAAGCCTGCTTTGGGCTCGTAAAGCATTGTCTCGATCAGCTCGAACCGGCGCACCGGATCGGTCAAAAACTTCATTTTGAGCAAGCACTCGGCATATTCTTTGTGCCCTTGAGAATCGGCGACGACGCCGGAGCCAATGCCCATTTCGCCGTGCCCATTGCGATCAATGACGGCGGTGCGGATGGCGACGTTGAACAAAGCGTTTCCATCGGGCGCGAGGTGACCGATGCCGCCGCAGTAAACGCCGCGCGGCTCTGTCTCAAGGTCGCGGATCAGTTCCATGGCGCGGATCTTTGGTGCCCCAATCACCGAACCAGGTGGGAAAATGGCTTTTAGCAGGTCGGCAAGCTGCACGCCGTTTTTCAAACGCGCTGTGACACCCGACGTCATCTGATGCAGCGTCTTGAACGTCTCGACCGTAAAGAGGTCCGTGACCGTGACCGACCCGAGGTCGGCCAGGCGGCCAAGATCGTTACGCATCAGATCGACGATCATCAGGTTTTCTGCGCGATTCTTGATGTCGCTCGAGAGCGCATGGCGCACAACTTCATCACCGGCCGTTGTTCCAGCGCGCGGCGCCGTGCCCTTCATCGGCCGCGTCGAAATCACCCGGCCGTGTTGCTCGATGAACAACTCGGGGGAGGCGGACAGGATCGTTACATCGCCTGTATCGACGAGACCGCCGTAAGCAACGCGCTGTTTAAGGCGCAAATCGCGGTACAGCGCCAAAGGCGACCCATGCAGATTGAACTTGGCCTTGAAGGTCAAATTGAGCTGATAAATGTCGCCGGCGCGGATTTTATTCTGCACTTCTTCAAAGCGCTCGAGATACGACGTGCTGTCCCAGGTGTGCGCGAGCGCGCCGAGAACCGGATCGCCAATAGCTTCCGCCGTCAGCCAGTCCTGAACCTCAGCGCCCGACATGTCACGCGGGCCCGAATAAAGCCCGAACCAGAGCAGCGGTACGGCGCGGTTGTTCGGCAGCAACGCTGACAACTTAGGCTCAAGCACGTAGCCGAGTTCGTAGGAAAAGAACCCGGCGGCATGCAATCCTTTGGCGATGCCGGCCGTCAGGGCTTGAATTGCGCCCCCAACTTCTTCCGGACGGTCGGCGCGGACGATTTCCTGCGGATGCTCGTAGAGCTTTGAGATGGCGTCGCGGCGCGTTGAGTTGTCGAGCAGCACGAAGCCCTCGGCAAGCGACGGCGTTTTGCCGCGCGAAGGCTTTGTCTGCGACGTCGCAGAGGTGGCGGCAGTTGGTTTCAAAGTGGGGCGAGAGGGCATGGCTGGGGCGGAACGTAGAGCGACGGCGGGCCTGTGGGAACTAGATATCGGCGGAAATGGCCCTTAGCCGCACAGCATCATTGCTGATACTGCGGGTGCGCAGGTGTCGCGGCATTCGACGCTGTCTTAGGACCTGATGCCTCCATTTTGGGGGGCATCGCCGCGGTCAGATTGCGGCTCATTGGACAAACCGCCACTGAGGCTTCACAGAGCAAAATTATGTGCTATACGACCGCTACAGAGCCGCTCGAAAACGAGCGGCTTTTTCTTCCCGAGCGCAGATCGCACGGCAAGTCGCGCATGTGGTGACGCGGGGTGGAGCAGCCCGGTAGCTCGTCAGGCTCATAACCTGAAGGTCGTTGGTTCAAATCCAGCCCCCGCAACCAAATCTAACTTATTGAAATAGTTAATTTTATAAGCGCCACAGCGAGGCGGCTTTGTCGTGCCCAGCGCTCAAATGGTACGCCATTGGTACGGAAACCTATGCGGTGCCGCCACGTTGCCGCCGCTGCTTTGCCCAGTGCACGTCATTAAATTCAGTTAATTTGCAACGGAGTTCGCCGAATTTCAGCGGACGCGTTCGAACAAGTATTGCGGAACCCGGTCATGGCTTCTCACGCACCGGAATTGATAGACTTCTTGGAGCAACATTGGTGGACTGTCATGGCCGAACTGGCCGCGCTCGACGGATTTGAGCAACCGTTCGGCAGCACTCCAGAAGAATCGCTTTCGAAGTTGGAAGAACTGCGACAAGCGTTTCTCAACGACATCGCCGCAATGCCCACGGAAAAAGTCGAAGCTTTTGCCTTGGAGATCTTAAATGAACAAGACCAAGCTCGCGCATTTCATGGGTTTGGAACCGAAGCAGATTACGAACATTTTGGACGGTGCGCTTACCTGACAGCAAGCGAAGCAGTCCCATTGTCAATGGGCAAACACCCTTGGATCGTTAATTGGGAAATGGTCCAACCATTTGTTGCAAACTCTTTGTTCGCAAATGCATATGCCGGTCGTCTCGACTTGATTGAACGCGCAATAGGATGGGGTGAGCTACGCCAACGCTTCACCCCGTTAGAATTCCTAACTTGGGCGCATAAGTACAAATTGAAAGTTCCAGATGCATTTATCGAGTGCACCTTTGATCGGGGCGAACCAATTCAATATTGGCATGATCTCTGCGTAGCCTATGCTGAGAAATTGGCAGCAACACAAACCGAATTGCAGGCGACGCGCGAAGCGCTTGTCTCTTTGCATGAGGCACACGAGGAAGAAGAACAAAAGACGTTTGAAGAGTGGTTAGACGCTCAGGATCAATTAAACCAAGCGAATGGCGAGCACGAAGTACAGCTTACGTCACTGCGAGACGCTCTTGTGCGAGCGGAAAGCCAAAACGCTTATTTGCTTGAACAGATCAACGCTAAGCCCTCCGAGCCGGTCGAGGATGACGTACTGTCAACCACCGCGCGCAAAAGCCTCCTGACCATAGCTATTGCTGCCGCCGTTGACGGTTTCGGCTACGATCCCAAGAGCAATTACACCAAAGCCCCCGCAGATATTGCCAGCGCGGCCCAACGCCTTGGGTTGCGAATGACTAACGAAACCGTTTTAAAATATTTGAAAGAAGCCGCAACGATCAACGGCTTTAACGCCCCGGACATGAATCGCAGAAAGCCGAAATCGGCAAACCAAAAGCCGAAATCGGTTTAGCTCATTCCCGTTCGGCCACAACTCAACCCGCACCGCTTACGTCTCCTTCATTCGTCATCGAATGGAGGCACATTGTGTCACAATCCAACGTACTACCCGAGACTGGCTTCGTCCGCCTCGCATCAATTCTCGCACCGCGCGGCCCAATCCCTGTCAGCAAATCGACGTGGTGGGCAGGCGTAAAGTCCGGGCGTTTTCCCCAGCCGGTTAAACTCGGCCCTCGCACGACTGCTTGGCGCGTAGAAGACATTCGCCGCCTGATTGAGACGGGGGCGAAATGATCAATGGCGAAGCGCAAGATCGATGCCCGACGCATAAAAATCCACCGCAGCTACACAATCAGCGAAGCCGCCGACCGGCTTGGCATCCACAAGAACACGGTGCAGCAATGGCTGAAGTCTGGCTTGCCCCACATCCGCGAACCCCGTCCGGTTCTGATCCTTGGCGAAGACCTCAAATACTTCCTAAATGAACGTCGGCAAAAGGCACGGAAGCCTTGCCCCGGTGGGCACCTGCTTTGTCTCAAGTGCCGTGAGCCCCGCCGCCCGGCAGCGCAGATGTTGGACTACGTACCAATCACGCTGACTTCGGGCAACCTCAGAGGCATTTGCGAAGTCTGCGAGGCCATCATTTGCAGACGCGTCGCACTGTTCAACGTCAACACAGTAAGCGCCGGTTGCGAGGTCCAATTTCCCCAAAGCCAGCAACGCTTAATTGAAACAACCTGACCTTGCCTGAACTGTGCTTTCAAACGGAGAGGCCATTCTATGCGAGCACACTGCCCTGCGAACGAACGCATTAAGCGCGAATATCTGATCTATTTGAAGGAAGCCCAGCGCTACAGCGAACCCACGATTGACAGCGTAGCAACCGCCATTGCTCGCTTTGAGCAATTCAATGGCTACAAAGACTTCAAGCGCTTCCACATTCAACAGGCCGTCGCGTTCAAAAAGAAGTTGGCGGCGCAAATCAACACCGCTACCGGCAAGTGTCTCAGCCTTGCGACCCAGCGCGCCACGCTCAACATCTTGCGGTCGTTCTTCATATGGCTCGCCGTCCAGCCTGGCTACAAGTCGCGCTTCACCTATGCCGACGCTGACTATTTCAACCTGTCAGAAAAGGATAATCGCGCCGCACAATCTCACACCCAGCGCCCATTTCCGTCATTGAAGCAAACGCAACACGTCATCCGCGCAATGCCGTCATCAACCGCTATCGAACAACGCGACCGCGCCCTAATTGCTTTTACACTTATGACGGGCTGCCGAGACGGTGCACTAGTTTCACTAAAGCTCAAACACGTTGATCTCAAAAACCAACTTGTGAAGTTTGACGCCCGCGAAGTCGCAACCAAATTCAGCAAGACCTTCGAAACGTACTTTATGCCGGTTGGCGATGACGTGCGATCCATTTTTGTGGATTGGGTCTCATTCCTCACAACGGAGCACCTATGGGCACCGACCGACCCGCTCTTTCCGAAGACAATGATGGACTTCGACCCAGGCGAGGGCTTTCGCGTAGCCGGACTGGCACGCGAGCATTGGACTACTGCCAACGCGGTTCGCCGCATTTTCCGCGATGCCTTCGAACACTCGGGCTTGCCGTACTTCCACCCCCACAGCTTCCGCCACACGCTCGCGCAGCTTGGCGAACAGGTTTGCCGGTCCCCGGAAGAATTCAAGGCGTGGAGTCAAAACCTTGGCCACGAGCACGTCATGACGACGTTCAATAGCTACGGCAAAGTAAGCCCGCCGCGCCAAGCCGAACTGATCCGCCAGCTAGGCACTTCCAACGCCCCGGCCCAGCGCGACCTCGCAGAGTTGTTGCGTCAAGCCGCAACAGCGGTCGAAGGACAAGAACGACCAAATCGATGAGCAACGGTTTGTCCGATCGGACGAACTCAGAAATATGCGCAACCCCACGCAACTTTCCGCAAGGCGTTGAAAGGTGCGGTATGATTCGAGAAAAGGGGTAGCGCTATGGTGGCGGAACTGCGATTTGCTATCATAGCGCATCTGCCGGATACACCGCACAAAGAAGGGGCGCTACTGCCCGCATTCGATGAAATTCACGCCTTACCCGATTTTCGCAGTTTTCCCCGGAACCACCATGCTCGTTCAAAAGAACCAAGATCTTGCCGACAAGATTTGGGCGGTTGCTAACAAACTGCGCGGCCCCTACCGCCCGCCCCAATATCGAAAGGTCATGCTGCCGCTCATCGTCCTGCGCCGCCTAGATTGCGTGCTGGAGCCAAGCAAGGCAGCCGTTCTCAAAGAGTTCGAAGCCATCCAGAAAAAGGAACTTGGTGAGAAATCCGTCGAAAAAGCCTTGAGCAAGGTCGCTGGCAAAGACCGCAAGCAACCGCTTTACAATGTCAGCCCCTTCACCTTCGCCAAGTTGACCGGCGATCCCAACGGCCTCGCCAAGAACCTGACCGCCTACATCAAGGGCTTTTCGCCAAACATGCGCGAGATCTTTGAAAAATTCGAGTTCGAGAAGGAAATTGAAAAGCTCGAAGACTCCAATCGTCTGTTCGAAGTCATCCGCGAATTTTCCGCCATCGACCTCCACCCCAACACCATCACCAATATGGATATGGGGTACGTGTTCGAATACCTGATCCGCAAGTTCAACGAACAAGCCAATGAAGAGGCCGGCGACCACTTCACGCCGCGTGAAGTCATCCGCCTCATAGGTTGGCGAGCGCGAGCACCGCGAACACCTGTGCGCCGTTCTTGGCGATGCCGCGATAGCGAACCTTGCGATAGCCGAACTGGCATTTCATCACGCGGAACACGTGCTCGACCTTGGCGCGGATTTTCCCGAACCGGCGGTTGCGTCGGCGTTGCTCAGAGGTTCCTTAGATCGATCGCCTGTTCGTTCACCCTATCCAGATGTTTGCCTTTGTCGACAATTGCTTGCGATGTGCCAGGCGCCGAATTACCTGCAAGGCCGACAGTGATCTTGACAGCTAGATGGATAGACTTGGCCTATCAGCCGATCAGCTTGTCAGGGCGGCTGCTGTGTACCTGATACTTCCGAAAATCCATGGTGATTCTGGTGTTTTTCGAATGCAGATTTTTGGAAGTTTTATGCGATCCAGCGGCGCGTCCTCACGCCGATCTACTCGCAACAATGAGGCCCTTCACCTTCGTTCTATTTCTTGGTGACACTCGACGTGATCGATGCAATCACTTCGGACGCCATTTTAAACTGCTCAGTCCGGTTGGTGATGCCGTGGCGGCGCGCGATCCAGGCGAAGTCGGTATACGACGCCCAAACTTGCCCAGCATCGTCCTGGTTGACGAGCAGGCGCACCGGCCAGTCGAGACCGGCGTTCGGGTTGGCGGTCAGAAACTGGATGCCGAG
>JANNSR010000192.1:0-2651 GCA_031402935.1 Hyphomicrobium sp.
TGCAAAAAGCCGGGCGGCCCGAGCCCGTCGTGCGCCTGAAAGCCGATCTCGCCAACGCGGAGATCGCGATCGACGCCATTGCTTGGCGCAAGGCGGCAGGCCGCGCCGCCATTCTCGAAACCGATATTGTGACCGGCAAGACGCACAAAACCGAGTTGCAGAATTTCAAGGTCGCCGGCGACGACATCGCGCTTGAAGGCTGGGTCGGCATCGGTGCCGACAGCAAGATGCGCGAATTCTTGTTTCCCGCATTCTCGTTGAACGTGATCTCGCGGCTGGAGGTGCAAGGCGTTCTGGGGCAGGACAATATCTGGAAGGTCAAGGCGCAGGGCCCGACGTTTGACGGCCGCGAGCTGTTCAAGTCGCTGTTCTCGGTCGGTGATGGTCAGGACCGCAAGAGCCGCCCAGCGAAGCCGTCGGCTGGCACCGATATTTCCGCCGACATCGGCAACGTGATTGGCGGCTCGGAAGTGTCGCTGCGCGGCTTCAAGATGAAGCTCTCGTCCCGCGCCGATAAACTCGCGAGCCTCGATGCCAAAGGCACGCTCGATGGCGGCGCGCCGCTGGCGGCTGTGCTCGACACGCAATCGGGGTCGCGGCGGTTGCTGGTCGATTCATCCGATGCCGGCCAGGTCATGCGGCTGATGGATTTCTATCCGAACGTCCAGGGCGGGCGGTTGCGCCTTGAGGTCAATCTCGATGGCAAGGGCCCGGCCGAAAAGACCGGCGTGCTGTGGATCGACGGTTTTAAGGTCCTCGGCGATCCGATCGTCAGCGAAGTTGTCGGCAGCGCCGATCAAGGGCGCCCGGCTATCAGCGGCA
Organism: Hyphomicrobium sp.; assembly: GCA_031402935.1. Classification (GTDB taxonomy): domain Bacteria; phylum Pseudomonadota; class Alphaproteobacteria; order Rhizobiales; family Hyphomicrobiaceae; genus Hyphomicrobium_B. Next base: position 823 of record JANNSR010000192.1, read on the forward strand.
AGAAGAAGGTGGCGCGCGAAGTCTTCGAGTTCGACAGCATGCGGGCGCCGTTCTCGGTCGGCTATGGGCAGTTCGTGCTTGAAGAGTCGGCCCTCAAAGGCCCCGTCCTCGGCGCCAATTTGCGCGGCAAGGTCGATTTCAAGACGCGCAAGATCAACTTGGGCGGAACGTATATTCCGCTCCAGGGGCTGAACGGCGCGCTGGGCGGTATCCCGCTGTTGGGTCAGCTCATTTCAGGCGCCCATGGCGAGGGCGTTTTCGGAATAACATTTGCGGTTCAGGGCGCGCTGTCCAACCCGCAGGTCATTGTGAACCCGCTGTCGCTGGTGACGCCTGGCATCACGCGGGGACTGATGGAAATGACACCGTATGATCCCAAAGTGCAGGTGCGCGAAGATCGAGCACCTGCAAAACCGGCGGAACAACGCGTCAGGGCGTCGAGCGTGCCGGGTGCGACGCCGCAGCGGCGTGAGCCGAAGCCGCCGCCCGTCATCGCCGAGCCGGTTGACGGCTGGTCATCGACGACAAATCCTTGAACGCTCGGCGCCTAGACCGGCTTGATCAGTACGTGGCGTTTTTTTCCGAGCGATAGTTTGATGACGCCGTCGCTCGTCACGTCGTCGAGCGAGAGCGCGGCCTTGTCGTCACGCACGAGAGCGTCGTTGACCTTGAGGCCGCCGCCTTGCACTTGCCGCCTTGCTTCGCTGTTTGAGGCGACAAGGCCGGCTTTGACGAAGGCTGCGAGCACGCCGATGCCGTTGTCGAGGTCGCCGCGCGGCACTTCGATTGCCGGAAGGTCGGCTGCCAGCGTGCAGTCCTCGAAGGTTTTTTTGGCGGTCTCGGCGGCGGCGTCGGCTTTGTCGCGGCCATGGATGAGGGCGGTCGCCTCCGTCGCCAGGACTTTTTTTGCGTCGTTGATGCCGGCACCGGCAAGGGCTGCGAGCCGGTCGATTTCATCCAAGGGCAGCATTGTGAACAGCTTCAGGAAGCGGGCCACGTCGGCATCTTCGGTGTTGCGCCAGAACTGCCAGTAGTCGTAGGCGGACAGCTGTGCTTCGTTGAGCCAGATGGCGCCCGAGGCGGTCTTGCCCATCTTGGCGCCCGATGCCGTCGTCAGCAGCGGGCAGGTCAGCGCGAACAGTTGCTCTTTGACGCCCATGCGGCGGCCAAGGTCGATGCCGGTGACGATGTTGCCCCACTGGTCGGAGCCGCCCATCTGCAGATTGCAGCCGTAGCGCCGGGCGAGTTCGACATAGTCGTAGGCCTGCAGCAGCATGTAATTGAATTCGATGAAGGAGAGTTCCTGCTCTCGGTCGAGGCGGAGTTTAGCGGAATCCATCGCCAGCATGCGATTGACGGAGAAGTGGCGTCCGACATCGCGCAGGAAATCGATGTAGTTGAGGGGGCTGAGCCACTCGGCGTTGTCGACCATGATGGCGCCGGCGGGGCCGTCACCGAACGACAGAAAATTTGCAAAGACGGTCTTGATGCCGTCCTTGTTGGCCGCGATCTCTTCGACCGTGCGCAATTGGCGGGTCTCGTCCTTGCCGGATGGGTCACCGACGCGCGTCGTGCCGCCGCCCATGAGCGCAATCGGCTTGCCGCCGCATTTTTGCAGCCACGACAGCATCATGATCGAGATCAAGGATCCGACGTGCAGCGATGGCGCCGTGCAGTCATAGCCGACGTAGGCCGTGAGCTGGCCTTTGGAGCTAAGTTTGTCGAGGCCTGAAAGATCTGAGCACTGGTGGATAAAGCCGCGCTCGGTCAGAATGGCGAGGAATTCGGATTTCGGCGTCGTCATGGGGTAGATGAACTTTCGGAGCGGA
>JANNSR010000193.1:0-4316 GCA_031402935.1 Hyphomicrobium sp.
CAGTTTTTCGGTGAACGGGTCGCCGACTTGAACAGTCGGGCGTTTCTCATCCGACTTGTCGTCGAATTCGGCCGACGCCATCGTCGCGCCATGGATGCCGTCGCGGCCGGTTTTCGAGCCGACGTAAACGACGGGGAGGCCGACGCCTTTTGCGGCGGAATAGAAAATCTTGTCCTGGCGCGCCAGGCCGACGCACATGGCGTTGACCAGGATGTTGTTGTTGTAGCCGGCATCGAAATTGGTTTCGCCGCCGATGGTTGGCACGCCGGTGCAGTTGCCGTAATGCGCGATGCCGGCGACGACGCCGTTGACCAGGTGGCGCGTTTTCGGATGATCGGGGCTGCCAAAGCGCAGCGCGTTCATGTTGGCGACGGGCCGCGCGCCCATGGTGAACACGTCGCGCATGATGCCGCCGACGCCGGTTGCCGCCCCTTGAAACGGTTCGATGTAGGAGGGGTGGTTGTGGCTCTCCATTTTGAAGACGACGCAATCGCCGTCGCCAATATCGACGACGCCGGCGTTTTCGCCGGGGCCCTGGATCACCTGCGGGCCGGTCGTCGGCAATGTTTTGAGCCAGACGCGGGATGATTTGTACGAGCAGTGCTCGGACCACATAACGGAAAAAATGCCGAGTTCGCAGATCAGTGGCTCGCGGCCGAGGATGTCGAGCAGTCGCTTGTATTCATCTGGCTTCAAGCCATGCTCGGCGACGACTTCGGGCGTAATTTTCAACGCGGTGGTGGCGGCCATTTCGCACTCTTGTCGGGGTGGGGATTCGGCTGGGGTCGCGTGCTTATAGCGGCGGCGTTAACACTTGTCGCCGCGCCAACATCCCCCTCGCCCCGTTTCTGCACTCAACGGGGAGAGGGTTGGGGTGAGGGGCAGCCGCTTGCACTGAAAATGTTGCCGCCCCTCACCCTATCCCTCTCCCCATGACCAGGGCAGGGTCATGGGGAGAGGGGACGTGAGTGCCCCATCCTGCGACAGCTCAGCGCTGCGCGGCGCGCATTGCTGCGTTGCAGCGAATTCGCCTTTTATTTAACCGAATCGGTAGCTTATATAGCCAGTATCACAACACCTGTGGATCCTTGAGCGGCTGAGCCGCCACGGGTTCCTGACTCAACTAAGGAAGTGTCCCATGTCGTCCCTCAAGTCGGGAGCCTTGCTCTCGTTGTTCTCCGGCGTCTCGTTCAGCGATATCCAGCGCGCCGCCGGCCGCCGCGATGTAACGCGTTTCGCATCCTACCCGTCGCCGGAAGACGTGGCGCACGCCACGCGCTTCGCCGGCCCGGCGCAAGTTTCCATCGAAGCCGCGCGCAAGGTTGCCGAAGATACCATCACCGAACAGCTGGCGCGGATCCGCCCAGCCGCTTAACGCATCGCGCGTTGCATCGAAGTGAAATTGTAATGCGAAGGGAAGTGGTGCTGAGCCGCTTCCCTTTTTTATTTTTGAAATGTACCGCGCGTTTTGGGAGCGGCGCTCGACTGAATTGATAGGCCGTTAACGGGCTACCCACTTGGGCTGTGACGGATACGCGCTGTGAAAAACGCAACCCGGATTTGATGCATTGTCTATTTTGCAAAGCGGCAACCTCTCCTACCTTCGTCGCAGTGCTTGGCCGTCACGCCCGAACGATCGTGCAAGGGTTTGAACGGAACGAGCCATGGACTGGAGGACCCTTCCATGACGTCATTCAAGACTGCTATTGCGACTGCCGCGTTCATTGGTTTGTCGATTGCGCATGCCGCCGCTCCGGTCAGAGCTGGAGAAGTTTCATCGCTCCGCGTTAAGCCGCTCGCCGCCGTCGATCTGACGCTCGGGACCAAGCGCGCCATCGGCTACTATCTGGCTGAGAACGGCGCCTGCAACATGACGCTGCTGCTGTCGGATATCGATTTTACCGAGAAGATGGTTGTTGCCAACGCGGCGCGGATCACAACGGCGATTGGGGCTGGAACCTCATCTCAAATCGATACGGAATGGGGCCAGTCGCTTGTGCTCGCGTGTGAGACGGGCGCTACGGGCCTTAATGTGCATACGGTTGATCGTATTGCTTACAGCAAACCGCAGAAGTAATTGTCCTGAGGCTTGCCGCTTCAAAGTTCACGCTTGCTATGTGTTCTGTACGGGGAGGGAGCCAACGCTTCCTCCCTTTTTTATGCCGCTTCCAGCACGCTCAGCAGCGCGGACTCAAAGACGCGACGGCCGTCGGTGCCGCCGAGTGCGGTTTCATACAGCCGTTCCGGGTGGGGCATCATGCCAAGCACGCGGCCGGTCTCGTTGGTGATGCCGGCGATGTTGGCAAGCGCGCCGTTGGGGCAGGTGGCGGGCGAGACGGTGCCGTCCTTGTCTGAGTAGCGGAACGCAACGCGGCCCTCGCCTTCGAGGCGGGCGAGGGTGGCGGCATCGGCGAAGTAGTTGCCCTCGCCGTGGGCGATCGGAACCTTGATGACCTCGCCCTTGCGGTAGCACTTGGTGAAAAACGAGGTGTCGTTTTCGACCTTCAGGAACACATCGCGGCAGATGAAATGCAGTGACGCGTTGCGCAAAAGCGCGCCGGGCAGCAGGCCGCTTTCGCACAGGATCTGAAAGCCGTTGCAAATGCCGATGACGGGCGTGCCGGCTTTGGCCTTGGCGACGACGTCCTTCATGATCGGCGAGTGCGCCGCCATGGCGCCGCAGCGCAAGTAGTCGCCGTAGGAGAACCCGCCCGGCAGCACGATGACGTCGGACGACGGCACGGACGCGTCACCATGCCAGATCATTTTCGGCGCAAAGCCGGTGACGCGCTCGATCGCGGTTTTGACGTCGCGGTCGCAGTTCGAGCCGGGGAAAACGATGACGGATGTGCGGAGCATGGCCAAAGTCTCATTTGTTGCAGGAAACCTTAGCTCTGCAACTAATGAGACTCGGGTGCGATGTCCATGCTGCGCGATGACTCGCGAGCCGGATTTCCCTCTCCCCATCACGCTCGATAGCGTGAATGGGGAGAGGGTAAGGGTGAGGGGCGGTCGCTTGTTCGAACGTTGGCCGCCCCTCACCCCAACCCTCTCCCCGTTGAGTGCAGAAACGGGGAGAGGGAGCACAGGCTTATTTCGTCAGGCCGCGATACAGCGCCGACAGGATATCGGAATAGTCATCCGTCCAGGCTGTCGCGGTACCGGCGTCAAGCGGCTTGGCGTCGTCCCAGGCGCGCATGCTGGCGGCCAGCGCCGGGTTGCGCGTCAGGAACACGACCTTCGACGGCGTGGCGTCGGGCTCTGGCAGTGGCGCGGTCGAACTGACGAACACGCCGGTCACGTCCGGCATTGTCGCGGCGGTCGCGGCAACGACGGGCGCGATGTCGAGGAAGCGGTTCGAGACGTGTAAAGCCAGCACGCCGCTCGGCGCCAGCTTGTCGAAGTAGCTCTGAATGGCTTCGCGCGTCAGGAGGTGGGCGGGGATGGCGTCGGATGAGAACGCGTCGATCAGCAGATAGTCGAAGCGCTGGGCCGGTTCCTTCTGCAAGGTCAGCCGCGCGTCGCCGTAGACGATGTCGGTGTTCGGCAGGCAGCGTGACAGGAACGAGAACAGCGCCGGGTTCGACGCGATGCGCCCGACCATGGGATCGATTTCATAAAAGCGCCAGCTGTCGCCGGGACTAGCAAAGCAGGCGAGCGAGCCGGTGCCGAGGCCGACGACGCCGACGTTCAGCGCTCCGCTGGCGGTGGCCTTGAATTGGCGGGCGATGGCAACGCCGCGCGGCATCGGGCTGCCGGGATAATAGTAGGTGCCGGGGTTGGCGGCGACGACAGGCTTGCGGTCGTCCGAAAGGATGCGCTCGGCGCCGTGGATCGTCGTGCCGTGCAGCATGATACGGTGCTGGCCGTTTTCCGTCGCCATGACGCGGTTGGTGCCGAAGAACGAGCGTTCGGCGTAAAGCGTGCGGTTGTCGCCCGGCACGACGGTCACGCCGACGATCATGGCCATGACCAGGATGGCGCGGTGTTCGGGCCAGGCCCGCGTCAAGTACAGCCCGGCGAGCGTCAATCCGATCAGGATCGCCAGCGGCAAGCCGCCCGCCTCGATGAAATTGTGGTCAATCAGATGCTTGTATTTGAGGAACGCGACGGCCATCAGCGTCACGGTTAGCAACAGCCGCGGGACGTTGACGGGCACGGCAAGCCCGAACAGCACGCCCGGACGGCACAGCAGCGACAGCAGCAGCAGCAGTTTGAATTCAAGTACGGTTGCAAACATCTGCGGCGCGGCAAGGGCTGCAAAGACGCCGCCAATGACGCCGCCAGCTGACATCCAGATGTAGAACTCGGTCAGG
>JANNSR010000194.1:0-1597 GCA_031402935.1 Hyphomicrobium sp.
TCAACCCTCGGGGCAGAGTTCGAACGCCTTGTCGAGCGCTTGCGACGTGCTGATGAATTCGCCGACGGTCTTGCCGCCTTTGGCGTACGCCGCGATGTAGGCGTCGGCCTCGCGCTTTTCGGTGCCCTCATTGACGTCGAGGACGGTGTAATTGTCTTGAGCGTCGGCGTTGGCCTTGATGATGACGGCGCGGGCGCCGCCGTAGCTTGCGGTCCACACCTTGCAGCCCGGGCTTGCAGCATCCGTGCGTACCGGATCTTTGGCAGCGGGCGGCGGCGTGGCGGCGGATTTCAATCCTGACCCGAGCGCTGCGGTTTGTACTTTGGCGGGCGGTTCAGGCGCGGCGGCGGGCGGCGCCGGTACTGCGGGTAGCGCGACGGCGGCGGCAGCTGGTGGCGTGGTGACGTCAGCCGCGTCGTCGGCGTCAAGCTTCGGCGCGTTGAGGATTTTGAAAGCAGGCGACGCTGTGGCAGCAACTTCAGGCGTTGCTGCCGTCGCCGGGTTCGCGGCGTCAGAGAGGCCGAGCAGCGATCCGCCACCGAGACTCGAGCGGACGAACGAGCCGGAGGCACGTGCTTCCTCGACTGCGCGGCGGGCGAGATCGGCGCCGGAAATTTTGGGCGTCGCAACGCCAGCGTCTTCGGCGGCGTCTGCCGTCGCACTGGCGGTCGTAAACTTGGCAGCGGACTTGTCAGCAGTGCCCGCCTTGGCAAGCGCCAGCATTTCAGGCTTCGGGTCTGGCTTGGTGCACACCCCGTTGTAGAAAGCGTCTGCGATTTCGCCGATGTCGCGCGAATAGCCGCGCGAGCCGGGCGCCCATTTTTTGGCAAGATGGGTGTAGGTCATCGGGCCATCGACGGTCGTCTGCCACGACGTCAGAACGCCCCATTCCTGCACCTTGCGCGTGCGCTCGGCGACCGGGTTTTCGAGCTTCTCGCCCGAGTACATCAACAGATGCTCAAGGTGGGCTTTGACGCCTGTCGCGACGTCGGGAAATGTTTCACCTGGTTCTTTTTTTCCGGTGGCGCCGAGACCGGCGAAATTGTTCTGTGCCGCCGAGACGTCGCCCGTGAACGTCAGGTTGCCGGTTTCCAGCAGCATCTGGAAAAACGCCGTATCCCAGCGGATCTGCAATTCGTCGCCGACGCGCATGTAGTCAGCTGCGACGGTCGCGAACTTGGGATCGAGTTTGCCGTTGCGGGCGTCCAGGAACGACATCAGCCGGCCCGGCGTCGCGCACGACGGCACGGCGTTGGCTTTCGATTGTTTGATTTGCGGAAGGTCGGCGGCGATGGCCGGAGCTGACAAAACAGCAGCCGAAGCAGCTGCAACCAATGCGAACGCATATTGCGCCCGAACGCGGCACATCATGGAAACACCCATACTCACGCGGCACCCCTCGTAAGAAGCGCCCAACAAAACCAATATGGTTTCTAGGCGCTTAACGTTAATAAACCGTTGATATGAACCCCCGTGGCTCAATGCAGAGCCTGGCCCGGCAATAGGTCAGCAATGAGAGGAGGGATGGGAAGCTTTGTGGCAAGCCGCAGAAATATCGAAATGATTTGCCTTTTGCCGGCGGCGCGTCAGGTCAGGT
>JANNSR010000195.1:0-2137 GCA_031402935.1 Hyphomicrobium sp.
AAATCTGTGGGAGGGGTCTCTGACCCCGAAGTGACGCTGAGAAACCACTACGGCTTGTGGTGGTGAACGAATCGGCGTCGGAGACGCCTCCCACAAATGATTTTTTGGGTAAAGCCGGGCGAAATGTGAACGCATGACCACCATAGCGAACCGAGTGGCCATTTTCTAGATGGGAGGTAGGGGATTTCAAGCGGAGACCTTTGCCAGCACCGCATGCGTGGAGGGGTCGGGAGGGATCATGCATCGACCTTGCCGACTGCGGGTGCCGCCTGTACCCATAGGCCGATGCGTACGCCCCTACTACTCGTGCCGCTGCTGTTGCTCGCGCTGCCGTGGAATTCCTGTACGCGCGGCAAGGCTCATCTCAGCGACAATGGGCCGAGCCAACTTCGTAGCGGGGCGGGGTTCTTTAATCCGAAAACGGAAGCGAAGGCGGCAAGCTCGACGAAGAAGGCCTTCGACAAGTAAGGCCGCTTGGCGTTCTGAGAGGATTCGCGATCCAGGAAGCGTTCGTGCGAGTCTTCGTACGACTGCTGGCGATTTCAGCGTCCCAACGTGAAGCTTTTGGCAACCGCATTAGCGGAATTGACAGCGACGCACAGCGAAGATCGCAATGAAGGCGCTGCCAATCAACGCGACTGACGACGGCTCGGGACTGGGTGAGAATTCGACGATGCCCAAGCGCGGCACAAAGATCAGGCGGTCATCCAAGGTGCTCACGTCGTTCCACCAAACGTTCAACCAAACGTTCAACCAATCGGAGAATGGGTTGGTGTAGAGATTGAGCGCGACGGCGTCTTCGCCGGCGGGATTGACCGGCGAAGTTCCCTCAGCGAAATCATTTGGCTCTTGGCGATGGCCACGGAAATACGTCCAATTTTGATACCCTAGTGCTCTGTCACAACTTGATTTTCGGGTAGAGGGACTTGAGTTTGCCGCGGGCGTCTTGGACGTTCATCTGCCAGTCGACGCCGCGTTGGGTCGTGTTGACGTCGGTCGACCAAGCGGCCAGTTCGGATTGGAGCTTAGCCAGCGCGCCGAACCGGCGGCCGGAGACGCACTGCCGCGTCAGCGAGCTCAACTCGTTCTCGGCGATGTTCAGCCAGCTGCCATGCTTCGGCGTGTGGCAGAAGTTTAGGCGGCGGACCAGGGCCCGAGCACGCGCCGGCGGGAACGCTTCGTAAAACGCGCCGATCGTATGCGTGTTCAGATTGTCGCAGACCAAGGTCACGATCGGGCAACGGCGGTAACGCCCTTCCAGCAGGCGAGCCGTTTCGAGGGCCCAGTCCAGCTTCGTCTTCGAGGTCCGCGCCGTTGCCTCCCGCCAGCCGGCCAGCGGTTCGGCGAACAGGAAGATGCTCGCCGTGCCGGCCCGCTCGTATTCGTAGTCAACTCGCTTCGCATGCTGCCGCGTCGCCGGAATCGGCCGTCGGGTTTCCTTGATCAGTTGCACCGGCTGCTCGTCCATGCAGAGCACCGGATGGTTCGCATCATACGGCTTCTCATAGGTGTCGAGCACGACTTCCATCGCGGCGACGAACTCCGCGTCGGCCTGCGGAGGAATGACCCAGTACTGGATCTTGCGGCTGGTCATCCCGTTTTTTCAGCGTCCGCCGCACCGTTTCGTGGCTGATCGACTCGACGATCTCCAACTCCACGACCCGGCGAGCCAACAGCCGCAGCGTCCAGTTGGCGTAGCCCTGGGGCGGCGGGCCCAGACGCAATGCGATCACCCGCGCCTCTTGCTTGCCGCTCAGAATCTTGGCGGTCGGAGGCTTGTCGCGCGGCTTGCCGTCGAGCGTCGACGCGAACCCCTCGGTCACGAACCGCTCGCGCAGCTTCTCGACCGTCCGGGTACGGCTGTCGAACGCCTCGGCGATTCGCTGGTCGGTCCATGCCGGCCCTGCCACGTCGGCCTTCAACAACATCTGCGCCCGCCGGACTTTTAGGCTCGATCCCTTGAGCTTCTTGACGATTTCACACAGCGTTCGGCGTTCCTTCGCCGTCAGCCGCACAATATACTTCTTGTTCATAGGACACCTCCGTGTTGCCGGAAGTCTCCCAAATCACACCCTCCCAGACAATCCTAACTTTTGGCTGTGACAAAGCACTAGGGTTGCCCGGGCGAAGCCCGCGC